>JAKBAF010000095.1 GCA_021809305.1 bacterium | reverse complement strand
CTTATTCGTAACATAAATTCTAACACGATCGCCTTCCACGGCCTCTATAGTGGGGCCGGGAGTCTGTCCATTGTACCCCCAACAATTCACAACAAGACCCGGAGCAAACTCTCGTTGTACAGGTTCAGCAACAAGATGAAAGACTTTGGCTCCATCTCTCTCTTCCCAAGGAAGGGTAGTTCCATTCGGCGTGATAACAGGTGTATAAGGGAGATCCTCGATCTCAAAAGGAACAAAATGAGGCTGTTGGCTACCCTTCTTCATCTCCATTCCTTGGTGAAAATTCTCATTACCTTGTAAGCTTTTCACTGTAAGAAGAAGGATCAGCAGAAAAGCTAAGTGGCTGCGACTCATTTAGGCTCCCCTCCACAGCCACAAGAAGCATCAAAGTTGGCGATGGCATAGTGAAGGCCTCCTCCAAGGGAGCGATCTACCTCCACTCGAGTTATCCAATAGTCAAGCAAAGCCATATTATAATTAATTCCCATTCTTATCTCTTGCTTTTTTGAATTGATCAATCTGTAGACGCCGAGAGCCATGTAGTTGTAAAAGTGTTGAGATGTTGAAACAATCAGCTCTTGTAGGGGTAGTAGTTGATTTCTATACTCAAGAACGAGTTGTCGCTGAATTATCAACCTGTCTCTTGCAGAGCGAACCTCAGACAAAACAGCAATTTCTAACGTCCTTAACCGATTGAAGTTTTGAGCGTAAAGGGCACGCACTCTTGCCCTATCAGCCTGGCCGTAGTTAAAGAAAGGAATAGGAAGAGAAAAGGCGGGTCCGGTTACTCTAAAACCCTCGGCGTCTTTTTCGCTTGAAGCGCCCAAACGTCCATCGGCATACGCCCACCATTGTTTTGTCCTCCACACTCTATTGAGCCGCTCTAATTCCCATCTTGCCGCTACGACATCTAGGCGTTGAGAGAGTGCGATCCTCTCCAAGCAGTCGCCTGGGAGCTCTTCTTGAGGAAGATTTGGCAAATCTTCAGTAATGCACCAACAAATTTCAAAAGAGGAGAGTCCAAGCAACCGATTGACATCTTCTCTTAAACGAACAAGTTCAATCTGACCCCTTGTATATTCAGCTTTGGCTTCTAGATATTCATTCGTGTGTACCTGCTGCTCAAGATCATTGATGTTCCCACGCTGTCTTTGTAGGATGGCAAGTTGATTCGCGACATCTGTCGCATCTGCTAGCAGCCTGAGCAAGGCGACTTTTTTTTGAACGGCCACATAGCGGTAGAATATTTTTTGAACAGCGAAGGCTAGTTCCAGAATTTCATTTGCAACCCCTAGCTTAATCCGCTCGTATTCCGCAGCTGCGATTTTTTTTCTTAAGGGGACCAGAAATATATCCAAAAATGTTTGCGCAATGGAAAATTGGGTATTAATAGAGAGAGGCTGGTTGGGAAAACGAACGTAACCTTCAAAAAGAGGATTTCGAAAAAGACCAGCCTCTATCAAGTCTGCATGAGCAATCCCAATCTCATCAAAAATCGCTTGTATTTCAGGATTATTGAGAAGAGCGATTTGTACAGCGCTATCAACCGTCAACTCTTGTCCCAACAAATAGGAAATCGCCTGACAAACAGAGGGCGCATTGCAATTGCCTCTATTCCAGTAGACTGTCTTTCCCAATCTTTCGTTAAGAATCGAAGTGACACAGCGATCGCCAGGCGGAAGGGCCCTACCACATCCACACGCCACAACTATCAACAAGAGGAAAAGAGGCGATGAACGTCTATTCATTAAAAATGTTGTAAATTTTAACCATAACGAGGTGTCGACCACATTAAACCCCCGTCTTGATCTTGTAAAATACCAATTTCTTTTTGCACGCCAGCCTCTGGCTAGATTTCTTCGGCTGGAGTAGAATGCCCCAACACAATGTGCGTAAGGGGTGGAAGAGATGGGTCTCATCACTGTAGAGGGCAAGGGAGAGGTTGAGATCGAAGAGGGGGTCTCTGCTAAAGAGGTGAGCTCCAAGCTCTCACTTACTGCCCCAGATCAAGCGCTTGCTGTCCAGATCAATGGGACACTGCGCGACCTTGCTAGCCCGCTCCAACATGGAGATAAGATCCGCTTTCTCTCATTTGATGAGCCCCTCGGCAAAGAGGTCTTTTGGCACACCTCCGCTCACGTCCTTGCCCAAGCCATTCTTCGCCTCTTCCCCGATGCCAAACCCACCATCGGGCCCCCGATCGAGCACGGCTTCTACTACGACTTCGCAGACCTCCACATCTCGGAGGAGGATTTTCCGCGAATTGAGGAGGAGATGCGAGCCATCGCCAAGGAGAACTACACTTCGCGGCGCGAAACCTTCGCTTCTAAAGCTGAGGCAATTGAGCTCTTTAAAGCAAACCCCTACAAGGTTGCCCTCATTGAAGGGTTTGAGGAGGGCGGAGAGCTCTCTGGCTACAGGCAGGGGGAGTTCTTCGACCTCTGCCGCGGTCCCCACCTGCCAAATGTGGGCAAGATCAAGGCGCTCAAGGTGACAAAGGTCTCTGGCGCCTACTGGCGAGGGGATGCCAAGAACGAGATGCTAACCCGCATCTACGCCATCACCTTCCCCGACCGCGAAGGGCTAAAGAACTACCTCTACATCCTTGAGGAGGCAAAACGGCGAGACCACAAGATCATTGGCCCGAAGCTCGGCCTCTTCTCGCTCCTTCCGGAGGCGCCCGGCCTTCCCTTTATCCACCCAAAGGGGATGATCATCTGGAACCGGCTCATCGACCTCTGGCGCGACCTCCACACCGCCGCCGGCTACGCTGAGATCAAGACCCCCTCAATCCTCACACGCGAGCTTTGGGAGACCTCCGGCCATTGGTCCCACTACAAGCAGAACATGTACACCTGCGAGATCGACAAGCGCGATTTCGCGATCAAGCCGATGAACTGCCCCGGCTGCGCCCTCTACTTTAAAGGCCAGACCCACAGCTACCGCGACCTCCCCTTACGCCTCGCCGAGATCGGCCATGTCCATCGATATGAGGCGCACGGTGCCCTCTCCGGCCTCTTCCGCGTCCGCGGCTTCCATCAAGATGACGCCCACCTCTTCATCACAAAAGAGCAGATCCAGCAAGAGATCTCAGCTCTTCTTAAGCTTGCGGATACCCTCTACACAATCTTTGGCATCGAGTATAAATTAGAGCTCTCGACAAGGCCAGCGGAAGGGACTATCGGATCTGATGAGGATTGGGAGAGTGCGACCGCCGCGCTCAAGCGCGCACTAGATAGTGGAGGCCACCCTTACATCATTAGGGAGGGAGAGGGGGCCTTTTACGGGCCTAAGATCGACTTCCATCTACGCGATGCCCTTGGGCGCTCTTGGCAGTGCGGCACCATCCAGCTCGATATGAACCTCCCAGTGCGGTTCAACCTCGAATATACCGATCAAGATGGCAGCCGAAAGCGCCCCCTTATCATCCACCGAGCTCTTTACGGCTCCATCGAACGCTTCTTCGGCAGCTTAATTGAGTTGTACGCCGGACGCTTTCCCCTATGGCTGAGCCCACGTGAGATCCGCATCCTCACTGTTGCTGATAGGCACACCTCTTACGCAAACGAGCTCTGCAAGCGACTCCAGCAGGAGGGCTTTCTTGTCGAGGTCGATGAGAGCTCCGAATCGGTTAGCAAGAAGGTCCGCGCAGCTCAGTTGGACCAGGTTAACTACATTCTCACCGTCGGTGATAAGGAGATGGAGCATCGAACCCTTGCGCTGCGATGTCGCGAAGGCACGGTCTATGGCGAGCTCAACCTCGAAGAGTTCCTTGCGACACTCCAAGAGGAGAAGAGAACCCGCAGCTTAAAGCCGTACTACTAACATGGCGCCTAAACAGATCATCGCCATCAGCAGCTTCAAAGGTGGCACTGCAAAGACCTCAACGGCCATCCACCTGGGCGCAGCTCTAGCTGCAGTGAAAGGGGGTAAGGTGCTGCTTGTGGACTTTGATGCCCAAGCCAACCTCACAACGGGCTTAGGGTTTGACCCCGATGCCCACGAGAGCATGGCCCCTGTTTTGCAAGGTGCAAAGCCTCTTTCCGAGGTCATCTGCAAAACCTCCATCAAGGGGCTCGATCTCATACCGGCAGACACCTGGCTTGAGCGCGTTGAGATCTCAGGCCCACTTGCTGGCGATCGCTACTCTCATGAGCGGTTAAAAGCCATACTCAATGCCAGCGACTATGAGACCATCCTTATCGACACCCCTCCTTCACTCTCATGGCTCACAGAATCTGCCCTCATTGCAGCTACCCACTCCCTCATCTGCGCAACGCCTGAGTTCTATAGCGTAAAAGGGCTCATGCGCCTCTCCACCTTCATCGAGACCCTAAGCCTTCGCCACCCCCTGACCCTACTTGGGGTCGTCCTCTCCTTTTGGAATCCGCGCGGTAAGAGCAACGACGCCTTCCTCACCGTCATCGATAGAACCTTCCCCGGCAAAGCCTTTGAGGCAAAGGTGCGCCGAGATGCCGCGGTCGGCGAAGCTGCCATCCACGGCAAGCCCGTCTTCGAAACAGCCCCCAAAAGCCGCGCCGCCGCCGACTACCTCGCCCTCACACAAGAGCTACTCACCAGGCTATAGAGAACCCCATGGCAAAAGTTAATACGCTACTGACCGATCGACTCAAAAGCAGCGACCCCTCCTCAAAAATGAGCGTCCTTGCCAAGAGCTCATCCCTTGGCTCTCTATCAAGTTTTGCAGGCCTCTTCCAGGTGCAAGAGCTTCCACCCCACGCAGCTACCTTGCTACGCGAGCTTCTCCTCCACCACTGCCCAACACCTGACCAAGAGATCGAATCCGATCTAAGAGAGCTCACAACTATCACCTGCGAGGTCCGCGCCATCTCGAACCAGGCCGCCCTCCTCCATGGGGAGCGCATCAAACGCGCCCAGACCCTGCTCAAAGCCTATCGCGATGGCGCCTTCACCGCCTGGCTAATCGCTGCCTATGGCAACCGGCAAACCCCCTATAATCTGCTCCAATACTATGAATTCCACGAGGCGATTCCTCTTCAATTAAAGCCAAAACTTAATGAGATGCCCCGCCAGGCGGTCTACTCGCTCGCCAGCCGTCAAGGCGAGCCTGAGCTAAAATACGCCATCGTTGACAACCACCACAGCAAAACCAAATCAGAGCTTTTGACCCTCATCCGCGAGGTCTTTCCCTTAAACAAGCGAGATAAGCGAAAGCAAAATCCCCGCATCCCTATCGCCTCCGCCCTGAACCACGCCCTCTCGCTCCTGCAAACCCATAACAAGAAGCTTAGCAAAGCCGATAGGGCTGAGCTCGGTCTTATCATCGAGAAATTGTTGGAGACACTGCAAGGAAGATGAAACGGGCCTCGCTCAAAACCCTCGCTCTTCTTATTTTTTTTCTAATATGTGGCTCCCTGTCAGCAAGAGCGCCTGCACAAAGGGCGCTTCGAGAGCTACCAGATTGGGCAATGGATCAGATCAGAGAGGATCTAGCCCCCTTTGCTAGCGGGATTAAGCGCTCTGATATCGACTGCTACTGCCGCGAAGAGGATGGAGTGGTCGTCCTCGACAGCTCCTTTTTGGTGAACCAGCCTGTTATTCGCATCGAGATTCGAAACAACACTGTGCGAGTCGCTAATGGCCAGGTAGACCTGGTTCGCACCAGATGCGTTGTCAACGGACTCAGATCGCTTGCTCGCTATGCCGCTCTTCCAGACGGCCTCCTTAGCAAAAATCTCATCATAATTATTCCCGGGGTAGGCTGCGATCATCTCAAAATCGGGCCAGAGGATCCCCCGAACATTGGC
>JAKBAF010000094.1 GCA_021809305.1 bacterium | reverse complement strand
AAAACGTCTTAGAATCGGAGAGCAATTATCTAACTCAAGTCCTACAGGTGATAAGTTTTTCGGTTTTTTGCGTCCTGCCAACATCGAAGGGAGAGGTGCTTATTCTCGAGATCGACCCGAAGAGCGCAGAGGCGGAGGAGGGAGCCACGGGCTGATTTGGGGGCGATGCGCCCTGCTGTGGGCCTCCTGAGTGGCGGAACGGGGAAGAGATTGACGATGATCGAGCCGGATATGTCCACCTCAACGCCTCCTGCTTCTCCTTAAGGGGTGAACTCTTCTTCCTGCTCTCGGATCTTCCCAATAACGCGGTGCACCGCTGGGCGCTAAAGGGCAATGGGGAGGGAAGCTATCTTTGTAAAGAGACTCTAGGAACCCCAGAGGGCGAGGGGCGGCCTCTTGTTTTAAACCATGGGGCCTCGCACCTCGGCAGCGGCTGGAGAATAAACGACCGCCCTGTCTGGGTGCAGATGATTGGACCTGAAATGGCCCCTCAAAAGAGCTCTTTTCCCTGGCTTAACGTCGCGCTTGTTGCCTGTGCCACCCTCTCCTTATGGGAGTGCGGCCGCTTGAACCGATCGGACCTTTTAGTTCCAACCTGTGGCAGCCTATCTGCGGGCTTGGTTCCTTTCCTTCCACCAACCTCCGGTAAGCAAGGGCCAAGTGCTGGGGTAAAAACAGCCATGGCCGCTGCCGCCGTTGCCACCGCTTGTGTCGCATTTCTCGCAGCGCTCAAGGCTGGATCGGAGTATGGGCCAGACTCATGGGTGTTGACTCCCGTCAAATTCAGCACGATCAATCCCTGGAGGCCGGTGCGCTGGACTGCCAGCATGACGCTCTGCCTTGCGGCAGGAAAGCGGCCTCTATTCGACCGTCTAAAGACGTGGGTGAGCGCAGATCCTCCTCCCTATTGGGCCAATGAGCGTCCGAAACAAGAGAGGAGCGATGGCTGATTTATCAATTAATGCTCTCTCAAGCGGTGGTCCTCCTCTTCCCTCACAAGCGACGGAAGGTAAGCCCTCCCCGATTCTCCGATTTCAAGATCCCTTACGGCGAGAGATATCGCAAACTAGGCTCTCTACAAAGGAGCTATCCCATGTCACAGCTCTTCGCTCTGGGACAAGCCACTCTCTTATTGCCTTTACCCACGGCTATCCGCATCTCAAGAGGTGGGAGAGCGGGACGGGGGTTGAGGACTTAAGCTCTGATCGGATCGAATCGCTATCCGCGCTTCAACGACTCGACTTTGAAAGACCAAAGATCGGCCTAATGGGGGCTACCTGTCAGCATCTTATTTATAGTGGCGATCTTGCCACCAAAGAGAGACTTGTCTGCGAAGATCAAGGGGGCAAGCGGCTCATCCTTGAAAGTGTTAAGCAGATGCGCGGCATCACAGCCGGAGGACTTGATTGGTTGCTTCTTAAGATGAAGAGGGAGCCATCCTTCGCGGAGACGGTGATCGGTGACCTCCCAACGGGCGGCTGGCTTCCTCTGCCCCCACTGCGGAATGAGCGTAGTGAGCTCTCCTACTCGCTATTTAGCAAGGCAGCGGGCTCCCCTAGTGCTTGGAAGAGATGCCCGCAATTTATGGATAAATACCTCTGGATGGAGACCTGTGTTACGGCTGGGGAGCCCATGTTAGTTGGGGCTCAACTTAAATCGAGCTTGGGGCAGAGAGCGGGCAACCATTGCATAGACGTTCTAACCCTGCAGGATGGCTGGTGGATTAAATTGGCCTCCTTCACTCCATTCGGGTCACTTGCCGGCAAGCTCCAACTCGGTACACTCCAATGCGGAGCAGAGACCTTTCTTGTGGCACGCAACCTTATTGGGAAGGTGTGGGTCCGAGGGCTGACGAGCAATAGAGAGTGGCTACTGCCGCGCCCAAGCGGCCAGCGAGTTTTAAGCTCTGATTTTGATGAGAACCTCTCTCTCCTCTGCTCTGCAGTTGAGAGCGATGGGGAGCTACTCTTTACCTTAGGCCATGGAAACGGCGTCCATCAATGGACGCTACCAAGAGATGGGGGCGATGCATGCTATGAGATGCAGAGAACCCTGGAGTTTGGATCTGTAAAAGCAAGACCTGTGGCTCTTGGCGCAGAGGATGGCCTCCTCGTTGAGGAGTGGGAGTGTAAAGGGGCAATCTACACCGCTCGCCACCTGCTTGATGGCGCCTCCTTTCCCGAGCGGGCAAAAAAAAGGGAGGGCTCTCTTCTCGCTACGATAGCTCTCCTCTTTGCCACAGCTATTGCCTATGGCGCTACTTCCTACTATCGCCCTTGGGATGGATCGCTTGCCCTCTTTGGATCGACAAGCCTCTATACCGCTCGCCTCGCTTTCAACAAAACAGCTGAGCCCTTTAATCAGCGCCGCGACGCTGCCGTTCTGCCCCTATTTGCCGCGTGCTTCCTAAGCGGCATCAGCTATTTCAGATCCGTTGCAAGCCACGGCCCATTCGAGCGCTTGGCACTTAGCAGGCTTGCAACCACAGCCGCTCTCTCCTTAGCCAGCGCGCATTGGGTGGTCTGGCCATGGCTTGATAACCGACTCCTTGATCTCGGAGAGCCTACCTACGTGGTAACAGCTCCGAAAAGCTAATGCTACAAGACAAGTCCCTACTTATGCATAGGAGGCAGGCTGCGATACTTTCTACATTGTATGACAAGAAAGAACGGAACAATCAAACTGTCGTAAATCTCCGGATGGGCCGCAATTGACTCTTCGGAGGGTCTAGGCTCAAGCGTCTTTTCGATCACAAAACCCGCCTCTGTTAGCGCGTTTAACCACTCTGAGAGTGTTTGCTTAAAAACGACTGTCGTGAACGTCGACTTCCCTCCTACATAGGAAGAGTCTCGAACCCACTCCCAAATCCAATCGCTTGGAATTTGCACTAATCCCTCGAAATACTGCTGACACAGGAGCGCTCGTTTTTTACCCTCTTCATCATGTGACCAGTCCATTTGTAGAGACCAGAAGCAGGGGTGAGTTATTGACAACTGGAGAAACCCACCATATTTTAAAACTCTATAGGCCTCTTTAATTGCAGACCTATAATCGGGAATATTCATAAGAGCTAGCACAGCTGTAGTGAACTCAAAAGAACAGGAGTTGAATTGCAGATCGACTGCATTTCGCTCTATATAATTAATTCCAAGGGGTTGATTCGATTCTGTCTCTTGAGCCAGTTCGATAAACGTGGGGCTAATATCAACCCCTGTCATCATCGCCCCTCGCTGAGCCAAGTGCCTTGTGTAATCCCCCTCCCCGCATCCAATATCGAGCCCTCTTAATCCCTTCACATCCGGCAAAATTGAAAAAAAGCCAGGCGTATTCACATGATCGCGATAGAGGTCATGGCCATTTCTGATAAGGTAGGTCCAGAGGCGCGCGTTCTCATCCCAGAGCTTGCCAACGTCCTCACAGGTTACTGCCGACACATCTGTTGTCTTCATAGACCCCGCCATTACTAAATATACTCAAAGTCAGCCCAATGCGGATGATAGACGCGATTTCCTGTATGCAAGGAACTTATAATAGACATCTCATTCTGACTAAGCGAAAAGTCAAATATCGCTGCATTTTGTCTCAATCGCTCAAGTGATGCCGATTTAGGAACGACACCCAATCCTTTTTGCACTAACCAGCGAAGGGCCACCTGGGCTGCCGTCTTTTGATGTCTCTCCCCAATTTTGCAAAGAGTGATATCACTTGCAACAAGCCCTCCTGCTAATGGCGCATAGGCAACAGTAGCAATGCCATTGGCCAGGCTGAATTGCAGCAGCTCTTCCTGATTGAGAAAGGGGTGAAACTCGACCTGATTAACCGCAATTTCTACACCGGAATCCAATGCATCGCGCAGATGTCTGACGGTAAAATTGCTCACCCCTATACTGATTAGCTGCCCGCTCTCTTGAAGACGCTGCATCTGCATTAGCGTATCTTTAATATTTTCACTACGAATCGGCCAATGAATCAATAGCAAATCAAGATACTCTGTATTTAATTGTTCTATTGTCTTGTAAAACGACGCCTCCACTTTACCTGAAGAGAGGTGGTCAATCCAGAGCTTTGATGTAATATAGAGCGAACTTCTATCGTATGATCGAATAGCTTGGCCAACAGCCTCCTCATTGGAGTAGATGGGCGCCGTATCGATATGACGGTAGCCCATTTCAATCGCGCTAGCGATAATAGATTCGCCCTCTTTTCCCCGAAGAAGCCATGTCCCCAAACCAAGTACTGGGAGCATTCGGCCATTATTTAAACTTAGTACAGCCCCCTCCGTTGCCATCTCCATCTACGCAGCCTTAACTTGATAGGCGCCAAGTGCCATATGCTGAATGCCAGAGTCGAGGGCAATAAACTGACCCCCTGCTATTTCATCTCTGGATGCCTGTATGATCGCCCCTGCAAGGAGCGCCCGAGTCAACTGAATGGCTGAGGCGGAGACGCTCTGACGGTGCCCGCTAAAATTAATAGGAAAGCCCCCATTTACAAGCGTAAGCCCCTTCCACTTGGCGTCCTCCCAGCAGTTACTTGTTGGCGGCAAATGGCGACGCAAATGCACCGCATCAAATTCTCGATCCGAAGAGGAAGCGCTGATTAGCGTTGTCCCTTTTCGAAGCCGAGAGTGACTTGTAACTGGCAGGCTCATAGACCCAGTGCAGCCGATAATTACGTTGTAATCGCGGAGTGAGCGATGAAAATTAGTAGACAACAAGTGCGATCTATTAGGATCGATATCGAATATTTTAGATTCAGCCCGCTCTTTTAGGCATGAATGGATAGCCTGGCCGATAACGCCCCCTCCAAGTAAGAGAAATTTCGACTCTTCAATAGCTGCATGGCCTAGTTTCTCTGCCAGGCTCTCCATTAATTTTTTTGCGATAGCTGGAGTTTCAAGTAGCCGTTTAGCATCGCTTCGAGCTACATTTATGACCGAGAATGGCAGGAAGAGGCTCTGTAACCTCATATAGCCAGACGATGTTTGCTCAATTCCAATCACATTTTCCAACCCCAAACAGGCCTTCATGGCATGTGGAATAAGTAGCCCCCCATCATCTAATAAGATAACCCTCTCGTAAGTGCGCAGCGCATCTGTATTGACTCTAGACTCGATGAACTTACGAACGTACCTATCATACTGCTTGTCAAATGATGTGTGACTTTGATAGGAGGTGCTAAATTCCGATACGTCTAGACCATCAGCCCGCATCTCTTCGAGTACCTCAGTATTCGTAGAGTAGCACTTTCCAATAAGGGAGACATTTTGCGGTTTAAGGCCAAGAGTGTAAAGGGCCCGAAACATCGCATGCGTTGTTTCTAAGATATGCTGACATGCAATGATACGAACATTCTCAAGGCTAGTATCTGAATATTGAGAGACTAGCCATTCTACTAGGGGTAATCTCATTAGTCACCTCGCTAATATTGTTTTGATTAAGCCTCTCCCCCCATCGGGTATAGAGACTGGTGCTTAGCTCCCCTCTCTTTGTCTTAGGCTAAGGAGATGGGAGAACTTCTCCTTTGCACAAACCTCCAACGCAATACAGCCAAGAGTCGATAAGTCGCACCTATCGTCTAAAAACCGCTTTAGCTAGAAGGGTGGGGTGCTATGGGAGCCAAGTCGTACTTGCCTTGCCGATATCACCCACCAGCGAATAATTTATGTACGGAACGAGATCTTGGCAACAAGAATTAATCGGAAATTAACAATTTGCAAGGAGACGCAGGGATTAAAATATTCTTTATCCCACGGATTGGGCTGCATTTAAGTCTCCATGACTCAGGCAAGAGATCTGGCGATGCACGTA
>JAKBAF010000093.1 GCA_021809305.1 bacterium | reverse complement strand
CTCAGATCGCTTGCTCGCTATGCCGCTCTTCCTGACACTGATCTCATTCTCAATATCGGAGATGGGATTGCCCCATCCTTCCAGGGGCCCGTCTTCGGCTTTGCCAAGCCGGCCAATGTTCGGGGGATCCTCTGGCCCGATTTTGAGATGATCGCAGCCTACCCCGGGAATAATTATGATGAGATTTTTGCTAAGGAGGCCGTCTGGAAAAGCAAAATCAAGCTGGTGATGTGGCGCGGGTTCACGACAGGTGGGATCCACGTCGATGGGGTATGGCAGTCCAATCAGCTGGATACTTGGTGGATGCTACCTCGAGCTTGCCTCGTTCTCTACTCACTTGAGCACCCAGAACTTGTTGATGCTCGATTTACACAAGTTGTACAAGCTGAACGTGGCGTAGCCAAACAGATGGCTAGGCGTGGCCTTCTAGCTCCATTCATGAGCGTTGGAGAGCAGCTCCGCTACCGCTACTTGATTGATGTCGATGGCAACTCGTGCACCTACTCCCGCTTCTACTGGATCTTGCGCTCTAGAAGTGTGCCGCTAAAGGTGGCCTCTTCAAACATCCAGTGGTACTACCGTGGTCTAAAACCGGGGATTCACTATGTGCCAGTCGAAGATGACCTCTCTGATCTCGCCGATCAAATTGCATGGCTGCGCGCTCACGATGATGAAGCCAAAAAGATCGGCTTAATTAGCTGTCAATTCGCGCAAGACTTCCTTAATCAAGAGATGGTGCTGCGCTACATGCATGAGACCCTTTGCCAATATGCAGAGCTTTTAGAGCCTCTTTCATAGGGCAATTTTGCTAAAGCCTTTTTAGTTGCGCGGGGCGAAGATGTAGACAAGGTCTCGGTTGCCACGGTCATTTAGGAGAGAGCTCCAATCACTTGCAACGAGCAGAAACTCATTAAGCAAGCTATCAAGGGAGCTTACTCCATCGGAGGTGAATTGAACCTCGTAGGAGAGGAGCACCCGATAGCCCGACTCGTCTATCTTCAGGGTGATCCGGCCTGTCCGGTCAAAGCTTGTTAGGGCGCCCTCTTTGAGGCATTGGCGAACGCTTAAGGGGATATAGTCTCCGCCATCAAAGACGGATGTCATGAAAAAGAGCCGATCTCTCCTCTCATTAAGCTGCAGCTCGATCTCAAAACCATCACGCTCAATGTGCGAGCGGCCAGTAGCAAGGAGAGCTCGAATCTCAGAGGTAGACTTTATACCGTTCATCTTATTACCGATTATTAGTTATCGAACAACTCGATTATAATCAATGATTGTTAATTCTATTTAAAGTGTTACTCCGTCAGGAAGAGACCAGTCGATAGGGGCACGTCCCGTCTGGGCAAGATAGCGGTTAGCTGCCGAAAAGTGGCGGCACTTAAAAAAACCTCTATGGGCGGAGAGCGGGGAGGGGTGTGGAGCTGAGAGGATCGTAGGGTTTGAGGGGGCGATATGCCGCACCTTATCTAAAGCTGATTGACCCCACAAGAGGAAGATCGGCTTAAAGGGGAGGACGCACTCGAGGGCGGCATCGGTAAAGCGTTCCCACCCCCTACCATAGTGAGACTTTGGCTCCCCTTGCCGCACAGTAAGGGTGGCGTTGAGGAGGAGAACCCCCTGCCTAGCCCAAGGCACTAGACAGCCATGTCGCGGCATGGGAATCTGCAGATCGTCCACGAGCTCCTTAAAAATATTTACTAATGAGGGAGGGGGTGGAACGCCTGGTGGAACGCTAAAGGCGAGCCCGTGAGCCTGACCCGGGCCGTGATAGGGGTCTTGACCTACAATAACCACCTTGACCTCTGATAGAGGCGTCTGGATGAAGGCATTAAACACTAGACCGGCAGGGGGATAGATGGGATGCCCACTCTGCCTCTCTTGCGCAAGGAAGCGGGCAAGCTCTTGCATGTAGGGTTTATTGAACTCTTTTGCAAGAGCCTCCTGCCACCCCATACCTAAGTTGACCCTTGCTGCGAGCGTATCCATCATAGGCTTATGACCTCTCATGTAAAGGCAAAACCTATAGCACATCTGCCGCGATTCTGACCAGCGAAAGATAGATTTATTTTTACGATTTCAATTTATGACAAGTTTTGTTATCCTCATATACAACACTGTAACTTTTTAAACGAAATCTAACTGTAAGGCGTCGATGAGATGCGGACTCTACCAATTATAAGAGATATAACCCGCGCAAGCATAGGGATCGATCTCCCAGAGGGCCCACTCGACTCGGAGTGGAGCCGCTCTTTTGCAGCAATCTCTTGTACTTTTGGCGTCATTACAGGAGGGGTGCTCCTCCGCTCCAACTTAAGCTATCGCCAGCTTCTTACCGTGGCCACCTCCCTATCAGCAATTGATCTCATCGATTTTAAGACCCCCGGCTGCAAGCGCCTTGACCAGCTCCGGATTAGACCACTGCCCCGCCTTTGCGCTTTGGCAGCAACGCTCGGCTGCCTACTTCAGGCAAAAACCGACTTGATTTGGATTGGCATTCCGCTCTTCATGCCTGCCATCAACATCGCAACAAATCACACGGCGGTTTGCGATGCAGATGCCAGCACCCAGAGTAGACGTAATTAACCGATTGGAACAATCAAATGAGTGAAAGTCTTAGTAGTATATACATCTCCCCTAAGCACGCCATCCATGCCGCACTTGGCACGGGTAACCCCAAGGTGCCCTACACGGCATGGAAGATCTTCTCACTTGGGATGGGTATTTGGGCAGGCGCTTACTACTATCAGTCCTATAGAGCGACAGCTGCCATCAGCGCCCGGATTAAGTACTGGCCAACGCTTATGTTTACATTGAAGCTTGCGATCTATGACGCCATGGACACAGCGGCGCCCATAAAGATCTACAAGGGGCAAGGGCACCAACTTGATAGGTACTACCTAAAACCTGCCATACATGCCCTTATCGTTGCCTTTGCTGCCTGCACAACCGCTTATTCTGAAGGGAAGGCTATCTGGGCGGGACTCCCATGGGTGATTCCCGTTGCCACCTGGGCCCACAGTTATCACATCCTGAGGCGCGACTATCCAGATGATAGGCGAAGAAATGGGGTCGGTGGCGGCCGATAGAGATAGGATCAACTTTTTTTTTAAATTAGGAGAAGATTATGGATACTGTAGTAGATGGACTTAAGTGCACCTTCGGATTTATGCCTCCAACAGGCCCCAAACAGGATAAGGGAAAGCAGGTTCTTGTAAATACGATGTCGGCACTTGCTGGCACCTTCCTCGCCGTCTGCGCTGCTAGGTCACGCATGGGCTACGCTGCAACTTTGGCTATTGGGTCAAGCCTTTCGGTTATTGATTTAGTTGATAATATAGTCGACCGGATTCCTCCATATGAGGCGCACTGTAAAGGGCACCATTTGCACGAAATGAACCTCAAACCAATGCTACGCATCGCAAGCTGGGGGCTCGCCCTCGCAGCCGGCATACAAGGACGTATCCTCTTCTTGAAGGGGCTTCCAGCCTTCCTTCCTTTAATCGCTGTTACAGTCAATGGATATCGTAGACTTCCTGACTAGCTTTTTTTTGCGTTTTTCCAATTGACGGAAGAGCTCTTCCACCCTTAAGCTCGATTGTCGAAGAGGCTTTGCCTCTTCGACCAAACTCCTTTGTTCGCTATCCCACATCAGGGTGTGGCGCAGCTTGGCTAGCGCGCTTGCATGGGGTGCAAGAGGTCGGAGGTTCGAATCCTCTCACCCTGATTTTCATACGTGGATCCCATGGACTCTCTTCTGCCTGACTTTTTTTTCGATACTAGCTCCTTCTCCCATGCGGAGCTCTTTTCGGGCTGCCACTACGTTTGGGAGGCGATAGATCGGCTTCACGACTACCTTATGAGCCAAACCTTAGGAGAGATCCGAGGAGAGGTCTCACCTGATGCACATCTCATCCACCCTGAACTGATCTCCATCGGAGAGGGGAGTGTCGTAGAACCTGGCGCCTACATTAAAGGCCCTTGTCTCATCGGTCAGGGGTGCGAGGTCCGGCATGGCGCCTATATCCGTGGAGATCTTCTCGCAGGCGACAAGGTGGTTATTGGCCATGCAACTGAGGTAAAAAACTCTCTTTTCCTAAACGGTGCCAAAGCTGGCCACTTTGCCTACGTCGCCGACTCCCTAATCGGCAATGGCGTCAATCTTGGCGCTGGATGCCGTCTGGCTAACTTCCGTCTCGATGAGCGCCCAATCGCCATTCGATACCAAGGCCAAAGGATAGAGACAGGGAGAAGAAAGTTCGGGGCCATCGTCGGTGATCGCAGCAGTCTTGGCTGCAACTGCGTTGCCAACCCAGGAACCCTTCTTGGCAAAGAGGTACAGAGCTACCCCTGCACCAACTTCGGCGGCGTCATCGCCCCTCACTCCGTCATCTCGCATCAATTGCCTCGTTAGCGCCTTAAGTTTGCCATCTCAATTTAGCTCTTTACCGGCTATTTTCGTAATTTCTTCAACTTTGCGGCTGAATTCAGTGCATGGTTGGGGGCAAGCCTCCATAGGCATTAAGCTATCTTGCTTTGCCAAGGCTCTTTACTTCGCGGCCACAAGCGTGGCCGGAACCAAAGCGGTACTCCTGTGCGGTGCAGTTCTTAGCTTAATGCCTATGGGGCAAGCCTCTGACCATATTGCGCCGCGCTATCTTGAGGGATTGCTCACTAGAACCCTTATCAAGCAATTCTCATGAAAATGCCCTGTATTCCGATGGTAGCGAGAGCGACTGATCTACTGTATGAGATCACCTTAGCTTTTGCTTAAATTAAAGGAAGCCTTTCGAACTTCTGGGAAACAGCACTAGTGCCAATTGCGCGGCTATGGTATTTTTGTTGCTCATTACGGCTTTTTTGGAGCGTGCATGTCAGCTACCCAGTCTATCCAGTCACCGCTCTTTGAGGGTCGAGCAAGCCTACAAGCGACTCTAAAACCGTTTACCGAGCGATTTGAGCGGATGGCTCAGGAGGCCATATTAGCGCTAGGGAAGAAGACACCGCTGCGTGATGCGTGCGAATACGCATTGATGGCTGGAGGCAAGCGTATACGGCCTGCCATTGTTTTTATGGTTGCTGATGCTCTTGGCCATGGATTTGACCCCATCCATGCAGCTTTGAGTATTGAATACTTTCACGCCTCCTCGCTTATTGCTGATGACCTGCCCTGCATGGACAATGATGAAACAAGACGCGGCAAGCCAACGTGCCACGTCGCCTTTGGAGAGACCATTGCCCTCCTTGCAAGCTTTGCGCTCATTGCTGCGGGCTATGAGGAGATCGCAAAGGCAGGCAAGGCTATGGGGGAGAAGAGCGGAGCTATCGTCACCCTAGCCTTGGAGAACGCCTCGATTAATTCTGGCATTCAGGGGCTAGTGGGCGGCCAGTATGCGGATCTCTATCCCTCTTCGCCAAAAACAGAGAACCTGCTTGAGATGATTCGCGGAAAGACCGGGGCTTATTTTGAGGTAGCCCTTGTCTTCGGATGGCTTTTTGGAGGGGGGGATTTCTCGCATCTCGACGCAGTGAAAGAGATTGGCCAGCACCTCGGTGTTATCTTCCAGATCGTCGATGATCTGGAGGATAGCCAGCAAGACATAGAGAACTACGCGACCCTCAATATTCTACTCTTGCTTGGACGAGAGGCCGCGCGCGAGATCTTCGGCGACCAGGTCGTCGCGCACTACCTGAACGCGGCACGGGTCGAGCAGATGCAGTACGACGCGGTCGTGCACAACTGGGACCGCGAGCGCTACCTCGAGCGCGGCTGAGGTTGGTCTCGCCCCACGAGGACTCGTGGGGCGAGAGAGGCGTCGGGGGAGAGGCCGCCTCGCACCGCGTC
>JAKBAF010000092.1:623-5851 GCA_021809305.1 bacterium | reverse complement strand
TCTCTCGAATGCTACACTCTTGAAAAATTGCGCTTTTTAAGGATAGACCAGAGAAATTAGAAGAGCCTATCAAACATTTTCTAAACTCTATTGCCAGAAATAGGGGGTCGCACTTGGTAAAATCGACCCCAACTAGTTTGCAGCGCTCAAATTCCACATCTTGAAGTCGACAACCCTCAATCTTCGCAAGGCTCAAATTGCATCCAATTAGCTTGCACTCTACAAATTGCGAACCCGTCAAGTTACTTTTTGTAAAGTCGCAGTTATCAAATATCACACGAGAGAAGATCTTGTGCTTAAGATCGCAAGATACGTAGATCTCTTTTTTAAAGACCTGATCTTCGAACTCCTCTTGCGACAGAATCGACATCACATCTCATACGATATTAATTGGTCAAACGTGGCAGTGATAGGCCTCCCCTTCTCTTCATGCGAAAAGGTGGCCTTAACAAGGGGATGATGAGAAATGGTGGCAAGCTCGCTTGCTTGAAGGAGGGTAGCCGCCTCTTCGGCTTGTGGGGCGATGATCACAACGGCGTAGCCACGCTCAAGTGATGTGAGGAGGCACTCCCCAGATTCCCGAAGATCGCCCGTATAGAGTTTCGCTTTCGCAAGGCGGCAGAGGATGCGATCGCTTGCCTTGTGAGAGAGGCTCGCTGCAACAAAGAAGCGAATGTAGCGAGTTTCAATTGCATACATAAGAAGGAGAGCCTCCTTCCAAATAGCGGAGGTGCAGAGGATAAGGGCAGAGCGCTCACCTCCGAGGGCAGTCTGCCCCACAACGGTTGGGTGGAGCGCCTTTTTGAGGAGGAATCTTGCCACGAGACGAACGACTGTGTCGGATAGGCGCCAAAGGAGGAGGAAGCCCACTCCGAGTGTGATAAAGGCGAGGACGATAAAGCCTTGAAGGGGGCTTAGGCCGAGCAGGGGGCCGAGGACGTAGAGGAGAACAACCGCGATTGCGACCCCAATAAAGGAGAGGAGGTTGGAGACGGCAATATTTTGGCCACGATGGCGCTCCTGGCTGACAGCTTGGATGTAGGCATCGAAGGGGACAAGAAAGATGCCGCCGCAAATACCGAGAATAAAGACTGTGGCGATGGTGAGGGGGAGAGAGTGGTCGACCCAAGGGAGTATGAGAAGGAGGACCGAGAGGCCGAGGGCTGCAAAGGGTGAGAGGCCAAGCTCAGAGCGCCCCCCGCAGATGTGGCCAGCACTATAGGCGCCAAGAGCGATACCGACAGCTGATATGGCGAAGATGTAGTTACCTTGGACAGCGGTGAGCCCCAGTGTATCGACAGAGAAAGGAATGATATTGAGCTGGATAAAGGCGCCAAAGAGGTAGAAGTAGCTGCTGCCAAAGAGGGCGGCAAAGAGGTAGTTCTCGGTGCGAGAGCGCTTGAGGACCCGGATGAGCTCTGTGACAATGCGGAGGGTCATCTTGCGCTTTGACCCACCAGGCGATGTGTAGCCGATGCAAAGACTTGCGGCAAGGCCAAGAACAGCAACCAGGATACAAAAGCCGGCAATGAGGGGAAAATTGTGATGGCTAAGGTCAGTGAGCGCCGAAGCTAAGAAAGTTCCCGCAATCGTCGCAATAACGGTGAGCCCGGTGAGGACGCCGTTGGCTGGCGTGATCCGATTGTAAGGAACAAGCTCTGGGACAATTCCATACTTTGAGGGGCCGAATATGGCGCTCTGTGTGGCCATCAAAAAGAGGACAACAAGAGAGCCCCAGCTCGACCTTGCGGTAAAGGCAAGGAGGCCAAGTAGCATGACGGCGAGCTCGAGGATCTTCGTAAAGATCGTGATATTTCGTTTGCTGAGCTTATCTGCGAGGACTCCTGCAGGAATCGAGAAGAGGAGAAAGGGAACGATAAAGGTGGCACCTGATAGGACCATGATCAAGGTAACTTTATCGACCCCCATAATGGAGATCAAAAGGAATACAATAACCGATTTAAAGATATTATCGTTTAGAGCACCAAGAAACTGGGTGATATTGAGGTAGACAAAGGAGGAGATTCTCTTTCGGTGGGAGATCATGGTACTCTTTTGGTGCCGCCATTTAGGTGAAGCGTAAGGAGCCTAACAAAATGGCTTGCTGGATTCAATGGAGCAATCGAGCCGAGGAGCTCGCTCGAGCCCTAAATGATCGCCTTGCAAGGCGAGAGGGGGGGCTCTTTGCCAAACGTTGGGTGGTGGTACCAACACGTGGGATGCGCTCTTTTCTTGAGCGAAGGCTCGCTCTTATGGATCCCAATCGGATCTCCATTGGCCTCCGCTATCTCTCACTTGATGAGGCGCTTGCGGGCCTTGCGAAAAGTGAGGGAGGGTGGAGACGACCCGGTCCTGCGGCTCTGATACTTGAGCTTGAGCACATCTTAAGGGCACTGCCAGATGATGAGGTCTTTGCGCCTGTACAGGCGATTCTCTTAAGCGAGAGTCCAAATGCTCTGAGAGGGGATGCGCGTCGCAAACGCCACGCTCTCGCTGAGCGACTCTCGGAGCATTTTATGCAAGTTGGAACCTACGGCGCCACCCTGATCGATGGGTGGAAGGAAGGCGAAGATCTCTCCTCCTGGCAGGGAGCTCTCTGGCACCAGCTCTTTTCCAAGGATAGCAACTGGCGATGCTGGGTCGATCTCTTTCAAGAAGGGAGCTTTAACTCGGATCTACCAGATGAGCTCCACCTCTTTGGCTTCAACCACCTTCCCCCTCTTGTCTATCACACCTTTATGGCACTAAGTGAGCAGATCTCTCTTAACTTCTACCTCATCTCCCCCTCCCACCTCTTCTGGAGTGATCTCCGATCTGATCGAGAGAGCGCCCACCTCCTGAAGGGCAACAGGCGACGTGGAGCCTCAGCTGCGCAGCTGGAAGAGCTCGCTCTTCTTCTCTTTGACAGGAGTCCCCTTCTAGCTAACTTGGGGGTTCTGGGTCGCGAGCTTGCCACCCTCTTTGAGGAGGAGAGCTCGCATGAGAGCTACATCACCTCAGAGGCGCTTGCGGCCCATCCAAAATTCGCCTCGGAGTTCTATGAGGTCCACCGCCTTGCGCCCGCCACCCACCTGAGAGCGCTCGATCTTATTCAGGCGGAGATGCTCTTCCTAGCCCCTTTAGATGAGCCCATAGAGGTTGGCGATGACATCTCCATTCAAGTGCATGACGCTCCAACCCTTTGGCGTGAGGTGGAGGTCGTAAAAGGGGCTCTCCTGCACCTCTTTGATGCAACAGCTAAGGGCGAGCATCCCATAACGCCAGGCGATGTTCTGATCATGGCTCCAAATATCGCTGTGTACGCCCCCTACTTTCAAACCGTCTTTAGCAGTGGCGACACCCCACTCCCCTTTCGGCTAGAAGGTCTGTTTGGGCCCGAGCGTGGATCTCTTGGCGAGGCGCTCCTCCACCTCCTCTCGATTGCAAAGGGGCGCTGGACGATCAAAGAGCTCTTTACTTACCTAGAGCACCCCCTTGTGCGAGAGTGTGAGGGGTTTAGCGAGGCAGAGGTCAGCGCCGCGCGCGCGCTCTTTGAAGGGGCGATGATCGCTTGGGGCCGAGATGGGAGCCACCAGATCCGCGCTCTTCAGATGGAGGGGGAGTCTCGCAACATTACAGCCAACGAAGAGGTGACGTGGCTTGAGGGCTTTAAGCGCCTTATTCTTAAGTCAGCTCGAGGAGACGAAGGTGAGCGATCCGTCAGCCTCACAGAGCTTGAGCTAGTTGAGCGCTTCTTGCGCCTCTTTGAATCGCTTACCGAAGACCTCCGCCCCTTGGAAGAGGAGCACGAGCTCCCCTTTGCTGATTGGGTCGCCTACCTAACCTCTCTTATCGAAAACTACCTGGCTCCAAGAGAGAGGGTCTCTGCTGCCATTGAGGAGGAGCTCGATGGCTTGATTGGATCACTTGCTAGAATGCAGCCGAAAAGCGCCATGACACCTGTTTTACCATCGAGCTTCGTCTCGCTAATTGAGGCTAGGATAAAGAGCCAAGAGCGAGTCATACAAAGCGCAGAGATTGACGCCATCCAGATTGGGCCGCCAAGAGACCTCCGAGCCATTCCAGCGCGCATCATCTGTCTTGTTGGTATGGAGGAGGGGAGCTTTCCTCGCCGGCAGATCAGGGATCCTTTGAGCGCGCTTGAGGGGGTCCCACCGAATGAGCGGCCCCCCTCACCTGGCAACCTCGACCGCCACCTCTTCTTGGAGGCGCTCACCTCAGCAAGGGAGGCGCTCCTCCTCTTTCGACAGCGCACCTCATCTGATGGAGAGGAGGTAGGGCCCTGCCCCCCGCTGCTCGAGCTGATTGGGGCGTGTGATAGAGCCTGCACCTTCCAAGGGAGATCCTTCTCTGATGCGAGGATCACCTCCCACCCAGCGCTAGCCTCCCATCCCTCCTACTTCTCAAATGAAGCTTCCCTCTATTTTAAAGCGGAAGCGGCGGGGTTTCGGCGTGGGGTCGCAGCTGGGGGCTCTAGTCGGCAGGAGCTACCTTTTGCGACCTTTTCGGAAGAGTCCAGCCTAGCAGAATCGAGTCGGGATGAGCTCTATATCGATCTTGCCGTGCTGAAGAGGGCGCTCAAGGATCCCATCCGATACTATCTAAAAGAGCGCGTTGGCCTCTCTCTCTTTGGATCAGAGGAGGGCAAGACGTCTAGCGATGATCAAACGCTAGCCCTTAACCCCCTTGCCACCCATCAATTTCTTATCGCCTCCCTAGAGAGCTCCTTTGATGAGACCTTTGAGAGGTGGGCAGCCTCAGGCCGGCTGCCGCCCGGGCCACTGCGAGACCTCGCTCGGACCACCCTTTTTGAAAAGGAGAGGGAGATTCGGAGAAACATCCAAAATGCAGGGTTTGATCGCTCTGCCCTCTTCTCTGTCCGCCTAACCAAGGGGGCGTCGCACTCCGAGTGGCTGAGCGAGCGGTGGCTTGCGCTTCCTCCACTGACAATTGAGGGGCCAGGAAAGAGGGTGCACATCATTGGTGAGATCCCCCATCTGACACCTCAAGGGCTTATCAACAAGGGGTCTGCCCATCTAAAAGAGGCGATAGAGGCGTGGCCCCACTACCTCGCCACACTCCTCATCGCAAAAGAGGCCGAGATCCAAAGCGCGCCACGCTGTCTCTTTATCAAGGATGGAAAGAGCATCGCACCCCCAACGCATGAGCCTGCAAGCCTCTTTCTGGAGCTGATCCACTACTTTGAGCAGATTAGCTCCACACTCGCC
>JAKBAF010000092.1:0-613 GCA_021809305.1 bacterium | reverse complement strand
TCCTTCCAGAATGGGGTGATGCCCTGCTAACAGGAGACCCAGCCCAGCTTAAGAAACAGCTCGAGCAGACAATAGATGAGGGGAGCCAAAACTTCCTCTCTCCTGAGACCCGCTTTCTTCTTAACTCCTCCCCTCCCTGCCCAGAGAGAACAATTGAGAGCTGGACCCTCCCCTTTCGCCGCGCATTTGAGGAGGTTAAGCGATGTTTGATGTAACAAGCCGCGATGAACCCATCACGGGATGGAATCTTCTCGAAGCGTCGGCTGGAACTGGCAAGACCTTTGCCATTGAGCATCTTGTCCTGCGCCTCCTCTTGGAGCTAGAGCCCGCGACCTCCATCGACCGCATCCTGGTTGTCACCTTTACACGGGCAGCAACGCGTGAGCTTAAAGGACGCATCCGCGCTAACCTAAAGCGAGCCATTAAGGCATTAGAGGAGGGCGATTGTAGCTGCCCTGACTACATCAAGCGATTTATCGAAGAGGGGAGGAGGGCGAGCGCCTTGCAGCGGATGCGCGAGGCGCTTATCGCCTTTGATGAGGCGCCCATCAATACCATCCACGGCTTTTGCCACCAGATGCTCTGCGAGCACGCACCAGGACTTGCCTATAAT
>JAKBAF010000091.1 GCA_021809305.1 bacterium | reverse complement strand
GAACAATAGGTGGGAGGTCTGGCTCTGGAAAGTAGCGGTAGTCCTCCGCATGCTCCTTAAGCCGCATGATAACCGTCTGCCGCGTCTCAGGGTCAAAGCGGTAGGTCGCTTGCTTGATAACCTCAGAATGAGGGGAATTGGGATGGGATTCATATTCGCGGATATGGCGCCTGACCTCCGAGTCAATTGCCAACTCCATATTGCTAAAGGAGTTCATATTTTTGATCTCGGTCTTTGTCCAAAGAGCGCTCTCTCCTTTGGGGCGCACCGAGATGTTGGCATCGATGCGAAGCGAGCCCTCTTCCATATTGCAATCGGAGGCGTCGAGATACTCAAATATCGCCTTAATTGCCTTCGCGTAAGCTACCGCTTCGCCGCTTGTGCGGATGCACGGCTCCGAGACGATCTCAATCAGGGGAGTTCCCGCTCGGTTGTAATCGACCCCAGCAAAGGTGCTGAAGTGCTTGAGCATTCCGGCATCATCTTCAAGATGGGCGTGATGGATAGCGAAGCTCATCGGTTTGCCATCAACATCGGCAATGACCTCTCCACCGATAACAATGGGCTCATAGAATTGGGTGATCTGGAAATTGCGGGGGCTATCGGGATAGAAATAGGACTTTCGATCAAAGCTGCTCATGGGGGAGATCTTGGCACCCACAGCGCAGCCAAACTGGACAGCCTTACGCACGGCCTCTTTGTTAAGGACGGGTAGGGAGCCTGGCTGACCGGTGCAGACAGTTGAGATATTCGTATTGGGCTCATCCCCGAACCGATTGGGCGCCTTGCTGAAGATCTTGGCTTTGGTGTTGAGCTGGACGTGGATCTCTAAACCAATGACTGTCTCCCACTCTATCTTACTCATGATGCGTGCCCTCCCTCTCTTATCAATGGCGGCCTTGCTCGGGAATAGCCAGTGGCCTCCTCAAAGGCATGGGCCACTTGGAAGACCTTTCGCTCACCCTTTTGAGGCCCAAGAATTTGCAGGCCAAAGGGACGTCCTGCCTCAGAAAAGCCCGAAGGAATACTGATGGCTGGCAGCCCTACTAGGTTGGCGCAGATCGTAAAGAGGTCTGCAAGGTAGAGCTGGAGTGGGTCTTGGATCGATCCGAGCTCAAAGGTGGCCGTCGGCGTTGTGGGAAGGGCAATTGCATCGCAGCTCTCGTAGGCCCTTTTAAACTCTTCAATCATCAGTCCGCGTGCTCCTTGCGCTTTGCGGTAGTAGGCCTCTTGGTAGCCCGACGAGAGGACGAAGGTGCCAAGAAGGATGCGACGCTTGACCTCGAACCCAAACCCCTCATCCTTGCTGAGGGAATAGACCTCATCGAGGGTCTCAGCTCTGCTTGAGCGCATCCCGTAGCGGATTCCATCGAATCTTGCAAGGTTTGTTGAGGCTTCAGCTGCGGCTAAGATGTAGTAGATAGCGATGGAGTGGTCGAGCGTTTTTAGGGGGATATCTACGATTTCGCCGCCAAGGGATTGTAGTGTGGTAAGGGATGCCTCAAAGTTGCTGCGCGGCTCGCCCTCCAGCTGATCAACAAAGAGCCTGGGTACTCCAATCCGTGTCCCCTTTACTCCTGCCCCAAGATGGGAGAGGAGCTCATCATTTGGGAGCAGATAGCTTGTTGCGTCACGTGAGCAGTGGCTGCCAATGATCTCCATCGCCAAGGCGCAGTCGGCAACGGATGTGGCAAGTGGGCCGATGCAATCGAGCGATGAGGCAAAGGCGACAAGGCCATTTCGCGAGACCCTCCCATACGTTGGCTTAAAGCCGACAATCCCGCAGAAGGCGGCGGGCTGACGAATGGATCCTCCGGTATCGCTCCCAAAGGAGAGAGGCACGGTGCGGGCGGCAACAGCTGCAGCCGATCCACCAGATGAGCCGCCCGGAGTGCATTTAAGGTCCCATGGGTTTTTCGTTGTCTTATAGGCCGAATTCTCGGTTGTAGAGCCCATGGCAAACTCATCGAGGTTGGTCTTGCCAATCGGAATTGCCCCTTCCGCTTCGAGCAGAGCTGTGGCTGTGGCGTCAAAGGGGGCGCGGTAGTTGGAGAGAAATTTCGAGGCGCATGTGGTGATCTCGCCTTGGATGTGAATGTTGTCTTTGATCGCGACGGGCACCCCAGCTAGCCTCCCAAGAGGCTCGCCTTTACGGCGCTTGCTATCTAGCTCATCGGCCTTTTTATAGGCCCGCTCGGGAAGCAGTGAGAGGTAGGCGTCGATGTGCGGCTCTAAAGCATCAATGCGCTTTAACGCGGCATCAACGATCTCACGAGCGGAGAGCTCTCCCCGAATAAACTTTTCGCGGATCTCAAGCGCTGAAAGCTCTTCCATCTTCTTTTCCTTACAACGAGTGGCGAGAATGTGGTTAAGACTGCTTTAAAATGGGGGGGACGCGAATCATTCCACCGATGTGAGCGGGTGCGTTGGCTAAAAAGTCGGCGCGGCTTAAGACCTCACCCACCTCATCTTCGCACATCACATTAACAAGCTCTGGGAGAACCGTTCGGAAGGGGGGGGCGCCACTTGTATCAAGGGAGGTCAAACGCTCAACGTGTCTTAAGATTTTGCCAAGGTCCTTAAGGAGTCTCTCCTCCTCATCCAAGGAGATGGCGATGCGCGCAAGCTCGGCTAATTTGGCTAAGCTCTCTCTGTCCAGATGCGCCATTAATTGACTCCCCTAAATTGGCTGACCTCTAATCGATGGGAGGTTAGCATAGGGTAGGCTATCTGTTCAACATGCACTTGGGTGCATATAAAAGTTTTATTTTAACAAGTGATGCGCCACTCTCTCTATTAAAGGGAGAAAGAGATGGAGCCTCGAGCACCCCACTATCAAGACCTCAATGAAGAATTCAATTACGATAAGCTAGCCATTCACGGCAACCTCCCGAGCTGGCTCGAAGGCACACTGGTGCGCAACGGTCCAGCAAAGTTTACGGTGGGCGAGCGCGCATTGAGCCATTGGTTTGATGGGCTTGCAATGCTCCACGCCTTCTCATTTCATGGGGGAGAGGTCTCCTATTGCAATCGCTATCTTCGCTCTGCGGCCTATAAGCGAGTCTTCGAGAAGGGACGGCTCGACTACGAGATGTTTGCAGCGGACCCCTGTGGGACGCGCTTTTCCAGATTTATGACAGCGCTTGTTAGACCCTTTTCCTCTGAGAAAGGTTCGATTCCCAATGCAAATGTCAACGTGGCAAAAATTGCAGGGGAGTATGTGGCCCTCACCGACCTGCCACTTCCGGTGCGCTTCGATCTCTCCACACTCGGCACACTCGGTCTTCTTGAGTTTGACGACCCTCTCCGAAAAAACAGGGCAGCCGGCTCGGCTCACCCTCACTACGATGCTAAAGAGCAGGCAACTATTGGCTATCTGGTTGAATTTGGCCGCAAGTGTCGCTACCAGTTCTACCAGATCAAAGAGGGTGCGAAGTTAGAGCGGCGGGTCTTTGCGCAAATGGAGGTTTCAGAACCCTCCTATATGCACAGCTTTAGCCTTACCGAATCGTACGCCATCCTGATTGAGCAGCCACTCGTTGTCAATCCACGAAAGCTACTCCTCTCAACGCGCCCCTTTATACGTAATTTTGAGTGGCGGCCAGAGCGGGGGACCCATTTCCATCTCTTCCATCGCCAAACCGGCAAATTTGTAGGCTCCTGGGTAGCTGAACCCTTCTTCTTCTTTCACACGGTGAACGCCTTTGAAGAAGAGGGCGTTGTTCACGTTGATCTCTTTACCTACAAAGATGCTACCGCAATCGATGCCATAGCGGATTTTGCATTTGCAGATCGCTACCCCTCCGATGCCGGAGCCTCTAAATTGATGCGCTACTCACTTGCATTAGATGGCACCTCCATTACCTCTTCAACTTTGCTTCCTCTTAATGTTGAGCTCCCGCGCATTAACCCCGCCTATGATGCCCGTAACTACACCTATCTCTATGCAACCGATCTTGATTCGCCACTTGAGCAGGGAAGGGGGCGCTCTCTTGTTAAAATTGATACCAAAGCCCACACCGTTATCCCATGGTCTCAGTCTGGCTGTTGTCCCGGAGAGCCTCTCTTTATCGCAGCCCCAGGGGCTACGCGAGAGGATGAGGGTGTCGTCCTGGCTGTTGTTCTCGATGCCTCGGGTAGCCACACCTTCCTTCTTGTTCTCGATGCTACGACCTTCAAAGAGGTTGCCCGCGCAGAGGTTCCGCTCGCCATTCCAGTAGGATTGCATGGCGAGTTCTTTGAAAGGGCTTTTTAATATCTACCTTGCCCTGAGACTTCTTTCTACTCAATATAAGTCTTTATAAATAGTTTATATTTATATGCTATTATTTGAGTATCAAAAAGGTGTATTGGAGGTAAAGATATGGAGCGTGAAGCAGGGTTGCACCAGCCAATAAATTATGATGGCGGCGGTACCTTGCCCCCGGAAAGAAAACAGGCTGAGCCTACGCTGGAAAACCTTGCTGCAATACGGAAAAGTGCCAGGGTTTATGCTCAGCACAAGCACGAATTGCGACAGGCATTGGGCGTTGCTTTAGTTTGTGCACCGCTCTCTCTCCTAGCGGGTGCCCTTACGGTGGGTTGTATCTTTGGAATTATCCAGGTGTGGCGTGATGTCGGATCCACCGGCTTCCGGCTTCTCCTCTCCGCTGGCATCGGTGTTGTAGGGCTCTGGTGCGGGGCGTGGACGGCAGGCCTTGGCATAGCAGCTATTGGTGGCACCGCTGCGACCTCATGCGAAGGCGTGAAAGTTTGGTCAAACAAAGACCCGACAAGAGATAGCCTCAACGAGCTGTTGTGCAGTCGCAAAGGGATGGCTGCCTACTTAAAGAAAAATACGACCATGGAAGAGTGGAACAAGCGTTACGCCGCCTATTGCAAGGCTCATCCGCAACCTGGCGGCGCTTAGTTGTCAGATAGCAGCTGGCTATATCTTTCGATAAGGTAGTAAAGGTAGACAAGGCTGTCGGTGCTAGTCAAATGGGTGAGTGCAAATTGGCGACAATTACGCGCTATCTGTTCGGCTTCAGCCTCATTGTTCTTCGCCCAGATGATCTGTTCAATCAGATCGTGCAGATCCTCGCGCACAGGAATGTAGTGCTCATAGGGCTTCAAAGCCCCATAGTACCACTGGATCCAAGGTGAATCGGGCTTGAAAACAAGAGAGCCCGAAAAGAACCTCCATCCCGATGCAGAGTAAGAGCAGGTGTTCCCATCAATCAGCATCTGATACTTATAGCGGAGCTGATCTTCGTAACTCACCTGTTTTCCTCGAAAGGTTTTTAGGTAAGGAATCGATTCACCTCCCTGAGTGTAAAACGTAAATTTCGCATCAATCAGGTGTGGGAATTGCTTAGATAGCTCGCAGAGTCGCACTCGTGTAAAGAGCGAAAAATTATCCTGATTGATTAGAGTATTGATGTCATTTAGAGCTCTCTGTGCAGTAGACCCTCGCCACATCAAGCAAGAGTGTTTTTTGTTCCAGGGGATTTCAAATTTAGTAATATCCTGACCTGCTAATACTTGGTACTTTTCTTTTATCGATTCAAAATCGGGTATCAGAATCACCCCTTCCATATCTTTTTTCTTAGACATTGCAAAAAGCGGAACAGTCTCTTTTGAGCCCAGTCCATCATGTAGCGAGATAAGTAGAACTGCATCGGATAGGGAGAGAACTTTAGAGAGGCGTCTTAACGAGGTGAGAAAGGACCTGGTTCTATAACTCAAGCCACTCTCATTAGCAAACGGATTCCTGACAGAGATCTTGTTGTTTTTTATAGTAATTTTAATGAGCTGGAGATCTGAATATTTTAGTTCGAAGAAGACATCGATTTGGGCGCCGGAAATTGATCGATGCTGG
>JAKBAF010000090.1 GCA_021809305.1 bacterium | reverse complement strand
GCCGACATCATTTGCAATGATGTGCAGCTTTGTCCTCATGGCAGGCATCGCAAAAATCTGCCCACTGAGGCGAGGAATCCAAAACGAATTCATCGGAGCATCAGCTGTTATTTCAAAACTGATAGGCGTCTCAACGGGGAATTGAAAGAAGTTAACGGTTGCGATTTGCTGCTCCGGATAGATGAATAACCACTTCCATTGCAAGGCGACCACTTGTATGGTAAGCGGTTTCTTGTCTGACTCTATTGGTCGATAGGGATCCAATGCATGGCTGCTCTGCCAGGTTATGATGGCAAGCAATAGTATGATCAAACAGGGAAGACCCCACCAAACGACTTCAGCAAATTTGTTGTCGTGCCAGTCGGGCATATACTTTGCTTTGGTGTTACCCGCTCGATATCTCCAAGCAAAGACAAAGGTAAAAATGAAGACTGGGAAGACGACAATTAACATGAGAGCCGTACCAATAAAGAACAAGCCGCGCTCTTGGAGTGCTATTATCCCCTTTGGATATAGGATGGGGATGTTTTTGGTGTAGAGAACTTGCAGGGTTAGCAGAGCAAGTGTGCCTATGATAAGAACCACGAGACAGGCGAGAGTGAAAAATAGAAATTTTTTCCTCATCTGGAGATGCAAACCCTGCTTGGTAGGCGATTAGACAAATTCGAAATAGTCCTTGGAGGTCAAGGTAACTGGTATCCGTTTAATTTAGCCATCTTTTTTGGATGAAAGACTTGCGATGACCTTGTGGCAGGCACTCTCTCAGATGTAATTCAGAGTGTGACCGTGGGCATCAGCCTGTGACAACGCGTCCCATAAAGAAGGCGATGTAGAAGATCACCCAGATGACACCAAAGAGCACAACCTTATGCGCCCAAGGCCATTTAGAGAGGATATGAGAGGAGAGCCAGTACACAATGAATGTAACAATAAGGTATCGAACAAGAACGCTTGGCAGGATAAGGCCGAGTATAGGCCCAACGCCAAAGTTGGAGACACCAGCTGCTGCAAAGTAGATCTTGGTTGGGATGCCAAAGAAGACGCTTAAAACAGGAATCCAAACCCTCTTATTCTCCAGCAGCTCTGTCGCCCTCTCGATCATATGAAGATCGGAGCCGGGAATAGCGCCAATTGTGGAGCGCGCCGCCTCAGGAAAGTGGGCGGCCCAAAGAGTGAGAAAGATCCCTCCTAAGGCCACGCCGATGATGGCTAAGCAGATTGCAACAAGCGATCGGCGAAGCGAGGAGAGGGCAAGGAAGGTAAGAAGGAGCTCAGGAGCAATAAAAAAGAAGGTGGAGTCGAGCATACCCCATAGGAGGGCGATCGCGCCGATCCAAATCCAGGTCTTCCGGTGGAATTGGCTCTTTGACTCTAAAACCTCTACCATGGGGCCTCTCTACTTCTTCTTTTAATTCATACCACCATCGGGGGAAAGGCTCAAGCCTCTTGGCTGATTTTCTAACTGGTTACCCCTTTTCTGGCCTCTTTCCAAGAAAGATAGAGAGGAGCCCACCTAGAATAACAAGGATGGCTCCAATCGCTGATAGGAATGTCGGGATAGTTCCCCAGAAGATCCAACCGAGAATGCCCGACCAGATGATGGCAAGATAGATCAGGGCAGAGAGGACATAGATCCTGCCTAGTCGAAAGGCCCAAGTAACCGTGATGAGTGAGAGGACCACACAAACGGCATTCCCGATGAGCATAGACCAGCCCCACCACCCCGTAGCCCTCCACTGCCAAATTGCAACGGGCAAGAGAAGGAGTGAGCCCACAAGAAAGTAATAAAAATTTATCAAAAGAGGCTCTTCTGTCCGATTGAGAAAGCGGACCGTAACATAGGCAATTGCAGACAAGAGCCCAGAGAGGAATCCCAGAATCATCCCCGGCTGAAAGGCTGAAGCGCCAGGATTAAGGATTAGAACAACTCCTATAAAGCCGACTACAACGCCCCACCAAATTCTAGCCTCTGGTCGCCGTCGAATCCATACCCACACTACAAATGGCATCAAAAGAGGAGCTGTGTTTAGAAGAAGGACCGCATTAATAAGAGAGATGTCGGCTACTGCAAGAAAAAAGAGAACAAAGCAGGCTGTCCCTGCAAGATCGCGCAGCAGATGAGCGGCCACCATCTGGGTCTTGAAGCCGCTCCACCCCCAACGCATGAGAATCATAGGAAAGAGGCAGAGCGCTCCAAATAGGTTTTGGATGAAGACGATTTGATAGGCCGTGACGAATCGCCCAGCCTCTTTTCCAAAGGCAGCCATCCCTCCAGAGGCAAGTGATGAGAGCAGCATGAAAAGCGCTGCTGCCCAGAGCTTCTCTCGATGAGCGCCAGTGGAGGGATTAGGATTAGCTGCCAAGTAGAAGATCTCCTGCCGATAATTGATCTTTTACGTGGGATATGCCATCGGCAGCGTCTCGTCAACCCCCTGTTTTTCGAAAAGCAGATGCACATGCTGCTACAGCTTAAGCGCCGAATGGGGAGCGCCGCCCATCCAAACAAAGGATTCGAATTAATGCCAACTAGATCAATTGTCTTAATCCATAAAAACAGCTACACTGTTGCCATCTGACTTTTTACATGAGTGTCTTATCGATGGTCGACGGGAGCCTCCCAAGCGTTCAAGACGCTGATCTTCAGCATGTTAGCTTGCCAGCTGAGATTCTTCTTAACGTTCTTCAATTTGTTCCGCCCCCTAATCTCCCCGTAGTGCAGGCGGTCTGTCGCCAGTGGGCAAGATATGCAGCTATTATTCAAAGAGATCTCTACCGCCAAGAGATGGCTCCCTTGGCGCTAAAAAGAGCCGTTGCCCTTCCTGCGTCGATCCCTTGGTGGCCGGAGGAGCTAAAGTCGGTCTGGCTAAAGGAGACCCCCTTTTCCAATGGCCCCCCCTATCGTTTGGCGATCGGAGAAGACGGATCGTGCTATCTTGGGCTTCAGGACGGCCGCATCGGCCTCCTCTCTTTAAAGACGCAATCTTGGGTTAAATCATTTAGCCGGAAAGAGACAGCAACGGTTGCGCCCACCACCAAACTCTTTTCTATCGACGCCCCAAGAACGGGTGAACTTCTTCTCTCTACAAGCCCCGGGGGCCTCTCCTCTCCTTGCCCCTCTTCAAAGACGAGAACGGGTTGGCGGCAGGCTCATCTCACCTCCCTTGGGCTTATCCCATTAGAAAGAGGAGCCTATCTCTTAGGAAAAGATGGAGGGAGGAACAAGATCTACCTTGTCAACTGTGAGACCGGCAAAAAGAGGAAGCTCTCCATGCCTTGCTGCAATAATCAGGGAATTCGGATGACTCGAACCTTCCTCGGAACCACCCTTGCAGCGACTAATCCCAAGAAAGGCACCCGTTTTTGGCAGATCCGAGAAGGGGAAAAAAACGCCAAAGCCATCTCGCTTGGAAGCGTCAGTTGTAGCGATCCAGCCTACCTTTGGCAAGCCCTACCAGGAGAGAGACGATGGTATGCCATAGGCATCCCTATGGGCGCCCCAAGTGGGAGGGGGCTTCTCTTAAGCCCACTTGAGGGGAGCAAGAAGCCAGTCTTACCTACCTCCATGCCACTTGATGGAGTCGTCGACTCTGCAGCAGCCGCATCGACCCCAAATGGCATCGCCCTTGCTCTTAATTTTGCACAAGAAGGGACCACCCTGCTCCTGCTACGCCGAGTGATGGGCGGTCACCTCAATTTAAAAAGCTCCCTACAGATTAAGTCGCAGGCCACTCTCTCTCTCCAGCTGGTACCTCTTCTTGATAGTAAGAGCGCCCTCATGCTCTTTTGCCTCTCCCCTGATAAGCTCTCCATCCAAAAAGTCGAAGTGATGGCAGGAGGTCAGATGCAGTGCGGCGATCTAAGGACCTTCTCTCCTTCGCGCATCGCCAAGTTCACCTCCCTCTCTCTTCAGATCACAGAGCAAGGCCTTAATGCTGTTGTGCTCACCAATAAGCCCCTCATCTATCCTCTTACCCTCGCTCTTCCCTCTACTTCTTAAGAGAATGCGTGAGCAAGCAGGTAGCGCCTCTTTAAACAAATTTACCTTTATAAATTCATAATTCCACTTCGCTCTGTTGTTTACTTTTTATCGGAAGATATTTATAATTCTTCCGCTTGTTGATTAATTTTACTATGAGAGGTATAGCATGGAAGGGAGCCCAAGAGCTGGTAGACGTGAAGAGAGGCCTCCATCAAGCCAGATTGAGAGAGCCACTATCCACGCCCTTCCGCTAGAAATTCTAGAATGGATCTTTGTCCTTATACGAGATTCCTCCCCAAGAAGGGAGGCGGCTTCCCTCTCTCTTGTCTGCGCCAGCTGGCTGCAACTCTCAGATCACCTCCTTTGGCAAAACCTCTTTTTGCAAAGACTTAGGCTCAATGGCGAAAGCTCCCCTCTAGAGGCGCCTAGCGAGCAGATCGCAGGACTTGTCGCCTCAAGGGCTGATGATTGGCGCAACCGCTATCTTCAGCTAGCAGCAAATACCTTCTCCAACCTTCTTGATGGGAGCTCTGTTACCAGGAGCTTTCGACTGCCGGAGACCTATGGTGTCCATGCCTGCTCGCTGCGAGAGGCTGCAATTGACCTCTTAAACGGTGTTGTTCTCCTTATCCATTTCGACACACTATCGAGTGAAGAGATAGCTATCGGTAGAAACCAGGCGAAGAAAATGTTTTTTGGGGTGGATGGCCATCTGCTTATTAATCTGGAGAGCGGCCGCTTAGCCTGCTGGAGCTTGGGTAAGATAGGCCCTGTCAACAAATGGCAGACAAAGGAGGGTAAGTACGATCAAATTCATGAGATCGTCGGCAGCGCAGGGGATTGGATGGTAGCAAGACGGGTAGAAAAGAGGTCGAATAGAAAGGAGAGAGGCTACTGCTTCCTCTCTATGGAGAACGGAGAGCCCCTCAAGAAAGAGAGTCGCGTAGCAAAAACAATTGCCGAAGCAAGGGTGATTCCTGGAGCCAGCACCCCTCTTCTCCTTGGACGCCCCTTTGATGCAGACCTGAAGCTGTTAAAAGTCTGGCAGATTCGCTTTACAAACAAAGGGCGCCCTCGCCTTAAGAAAGTAGCAGAGATCATAAGTGAGACTCTCATCCAAATCATCCCCGGAAGAACATCAGATTACGCTGTGACCCTCTTCCAGCAAGGCGAGGAGCTTAATGTCGCCAGGCTAGTAAGAGATAAGAAAGGCTCTCTAAACAAACCAATTTACGGAACAGGAAGAGCAACTGAGATCAAAGTCTTTCCCCTTCGAAGGAAATTCGCCCAATGGCAGCCTGCCTCTCAGTTCAATGCGCACTGGCAAATTACACAATGGTTAGGAGCAGCCCTCAGCGAAAAGGTGGTGGTCGTTTCGCTGGACACTACAAAACAAATGTTTCATGTTTCGCTTTTTGAAGAGCAGGATGAGGGATTTCGACGCACCCAACAATTCCAAATTGCATCCCCTACCGCGGTCAATCAATTCTCTTTTGCCGAGACCATCGATCTTAAGGAGCACGGAGCGCTCTTTCTCTTTGCCACATTGGCAGACAACGTAATCTATTGGCCTCTGCTCAGTACAGACGAAGGTGTCAGCGAGTCATTCAAAGCAGAGCATCTGCGCCCAAGGGCGCTACTCTCCGCGCCTATAGGGGTTGAGCGGTTTCAGCTTATTCGGGACCTGAACCTCACCACCTTTGTCTTTAGAGCGGGAGGCTTAGATTGGGTAACATTTGGCGATTTGCGCATCCCGCTAAGAGCCCTAGAGGAGCCTCCTCGCGGTGAGAGAGAGGAGAGAGAGAAGCGAAAAGGGGATGAGTAGAATAGCGAAACCCAATAGATCCTATTAGTGATATTTTTTTAACTATTGATTTTATTTTTTATTT
>JAKBAF010000089.1 GCA_021809305.1 bacterium | reverse complement strand
CTCGCGAAAAGCCCCCTTCACCGCCCCCTTCACCCTTGGTAAGATCAAAGTATAGAGTGCGAATCACCCCTCCCGGCCTCTGATATGAATAGAAGGAGCCTGGTACGGCACGAACCTCTGGAATCACAGGTACCATCGCACGCAGCAATCCGCCCTCTTCAAGAAGCTCTAGATGCTCTATGGCGCTGAGCGCAATAACCACCCCAATGGACGAGTGGTCGGAGACGGTTGTGGGTATCACCTTGATAAGAACGTGCCGCTCCGAAGGTGCGAGTCGCAGCCTCTCCTCAATCTTTTTTCTATAAACATGAAGCGCGCGCGCAACGCGATAGAGGTGGACCTCATTGCGTATTGAGCAGAACTCCTCTTCAAACAGAAATGCATAGGAAGAGACTTCTTGATAGAGCTCGATTGTAAGATCCCTCCCCTTGCCCTTACTCTCCCGAAGTAGGCGCCTCGCGAGATAGCTGAGCTTCCCTCCTATGCGGAGCCGCGGCAGGACTTGGGCAATTAAAGAGAGATCTTCTTTCACTATCGCGCTCTTATTACTCAATAGGGTCGGGACAGCCACGGCAACCCCTTCATAGAGCGGGTGCATGGCCGTAAAAAAAAGGGCAAGCTATAGATTGAGGTATCAATAATCCAGTACGGAAGGGATTCTTTCGTACTAATTGAATATTGTCAATAGTAGTCTCTTCCCAACGACCTGCCGCGTTATGCAAAAGATTCACTTTAGTTGCTAAAGAGGCGTATCAAGAAGAAAATATGATTAGAAAAGGAAATAGAGGTGCTTAGACAAGATAAGACATCCCCTACAAGAGGGGACGCCCTTTTTACGACCTTAGAGCTGGAACTAGTTGTTAGTCTTGGGCTCTTTTTCGCGACCATCGTTGATATCAACCTCGGTCTCGCTCGAAGTCGTGGTTGTTGCGGTTGCGGTTGCGGTATTATACCAGGCCTTAGCACCCTCCCACACGTCCTTTACAGTCGATACTTGTCCTGCTGATGGCTGATAGCCAAGTCGACCCATAAGCTGTGCTGCCTCATCAACAGCAGCATCAATTGTAAGTTCACTCACCTTCTTCTCAGCCGCCTCTTTCAAACGCTCTGCGCCCGCCTCTAAAGTAGCCGCTGCAAATTGTTCGACTTGAGCTTTGATCTCGTCAACGTTATTCTGATCCACGTTTTTCAATAGCTCGCTCGCCATTCCTAACACCGCCCCAGCCTCTTCATTTGTTGCCCCGCACAAACCTTTGCCTAGGCTGGCTACCTGGCCAACAAACTTCTTGTCTTTGAGAGCCTCTTGTACAACGCTAACTACTGGCGCCGCGCTCACGCGAGTTCCAGCAACACTGAAACTAAAGGTGTTAAGTCCCTCTAGCCGCGCACTAAATGCTGCTAGATTCTCTGGGGTCACCCTGCTACCGATTGCGTTTGCCACACTAGCTCCAACCTCTGGCGTGATGTTTGACGCAGCAACGGCTGCAGTCTGTGCAGCACTCACATAATCTTTTTTTACAGCGAAACTTAAGGCGCCAAAAGAAGGCAATGCAACGGGTGCAGCTGCCGCGAATCTCTTCTCCCACTTTTTCTGCGTTTGGATCTGCTGCGCGACCATAGCCTTAAGAGGACCCACTGTAGCTCCCCGCTTCGTAAGAAACCTACTCCATAGATCGTCGCTCGAAGATAGCTCATTCCACTTGTGGCAGACGCGCGCTGCCACTCCAAGCTCCTTTGGCTGGAAAAAACTCATAAGATGCAAGAGAGACTCATTGTTAAGCTGAGGCACAGGCGCATCTAAACTATTCGCTTCCATTTTTTTCACCTATTGTTGTGATTTCTAGAACGGTTTACAAATTGCAGCAATATGATAAACCATTTCAAAATTACAGATCAAGCAAATAGTCGACTTCTAGTTATTTGTTGAATCTGCTTTATCTGAACCCCTACGCTCTGACTTAGAGCGCGGATGGAGGCGATGAAAGGCCTCGCATAGAGCGGGATTTGAGATGTGGGTGTAGCGATCTGTTGTGGCAATGGTGGCATGGCCAAGGAGATCCTGTATGATGCGAAGATCGGCGCCCCCTTGAAGCAGGTGGGTGGCAAAGGAGTGGCGGAGGGCGTGAGGAGAAACATTTTTTTTTATTTTTGCCGAGGTGGCATACTCTTTAACAAGCTCCCAAAGAGCCTCTCGAGTAAGCCGCCTGCCCCTCGCGCCGAGAAAAAGCGCCGGCTCATCGCTCTCAGCGCGCCAGCTCAGGTAGCGATCGAGCGCCTTGAGCGCCGCTCTCCCCAAGGGAACAACACGTGTTTTGCCCCCCTTTCCCACAACACGAAGTGAATGATCATCAACGTCTTGCACATTGAGACTGCAAAGCTCTGAAGCGCGCAAGCCCGTGGCATAGAGAAGCTCAAGTATTGCACAGTCCCGTACCCCGATTAAATTCGCCTCATCTGGCTGCTTTAAAAGCGCCTCAACCTCCTCGCAACTCAAGACATCAGGTAGCCGCTGCCAAATCTTTGGTGGAGAGAGGAGGGTCGCCACATCGACCGACAGGAGGCGCTCCCGCTTTAAGTAGCGAAAGAAGGCCTTAATGGCCATGAGGTGGCGAGAGAGGGTTGTCTCTGCAAAGCCCCTCACCTTAAGCGCTGCAAGGTGGCGTGTAATCTCCTCTCCCCTAACCAAATCAAGCGAGCTCTCTCCAAGATCCTCCAAAAAGGCCAGCAGGTCGCTGCGATACGCCTCAATTGTATTGAACGCTAGACCGCGCTCAACCGCAATATAGGAGAGGAAGGCGTCAAGGTGGTGGTGAGGTTTCATCGTCATAGACAGAGAGTAATTAAACTAGCTATAGGTAGAGCAGAAAGACTATCTGCAAGGCAGTTATCGTGCCAGAGCCATTCGACGACCATATTCCCTCCCCTCCCCTGGACGAAGAGCACGAGATGCCGCTTGAGCGGCTTATCTCCCTAGCGGTAGCATCCTACCTCACCCCCCAAAAGGGGGACAAGAAGAAGCTAAAGGCCCTCCTTGATCCGGACAACCTCCTTAAAATTGCCGAGCGATTCGCAGCAACCTTCCGGCTTAAGCAGGGCGATCTAGCGCAAGAGGTCACGCAAGACCTCCTTGCAGAGATGCTTCTCCTCGAAATCAAGCACCAAGCGCGCGAGTTACTCGGTGGCGCCGCACTGCGAGAGGAGAAGATCTTCCACATCTGCCAATTCCTCGAAGATGACCTCCATCAATGCATCGACAATGCCGCGCACAAAGCAGTCGACGCCGGCATCAGAGAGATCCGCCTCCTCGCCCCCCTCGCCGGAGAGGCCAGCCTCGAGATCAATCAGATCCTCCTCAATGCCAAAAGAGAGTTCCTAAGTATTGAGCCCGCGCAAGGAGCTAGCGAATTCGACCCCAAGGTGCGGCAAGCTGTTGCCGAAAAGATCACAGCGCTTGACACCGCCTACTCCTCAAGCGCGATACTAGAGGCCCTCGCAGAGAAGCTCGGCCTCGACTTCATTACAAGCCTCAAGGCCCGCCTCCAACGCAACCTCCTCGCCACACTCACCTCCTACAAGAGACCCCTCACCTCCGGAGCAGCCCTCCCAACCGAGATCACCTCCCTTATTAAGGAGAATAGCCAGCTCATCGATCGCGCAATCGAACTTGCCAAGCAGCGCTTCCCAAGCGAAACTATCCGCAACGCCGTCCTGCAAGACCTTGAGCAGCTCGCCTCCCACTACACAGACGCCGCCTTCCTATCCCGCCACTTCCCCACCCCAACGTGACCAGGGCTACTCGCCCTGGACCCCGGGAGGAGCCAGTGGCCCCTCCACCCCCAATTGTCTGTCTGTTGCCGTAGCCTTAGCTAAGTAAAAGCTTGAAGATGCGCACATTGTGTGCGCATCTTTGGATCCCACCTATACAGCGATAACGCTAAAGCAAAAACCAACAATTGGGGGTACAGGGCGGATACCGCCCTGTCGCGGGGTCCAGGGGGCGGCGTTAGCCCCCTGGCGTTTGGAGGAGAAAGACGCTTGGCTGATCGTTAAGGGCGGGGAAGGGTTGCTGCTGCCATTGGCGGATGGTTTGGGTGGTGACCTGCTCGTTTGGAAGGGTGAGGTTCGTAGCGATGCAGAGGAGGGTTGTTTTGGAGAGGGTGGTGAGGGCGACCTTGAGGGTCTCTTCGTTGCGATAGGGAGCTTCGATAAAGAGTTGGGTGGCTTTATCGGCGCGGGAGCGTTCTTCGAGGTTCCGGAGGTGGGCATCGCGCTCTCTTGCGAGATAGCCGTGGAAGGAGAAGCGGTTGGCGTTGAGACCTGAGAGGAGGAGGGCGGCCGTGATGGAGGAGGGCCCTGGGAGGGCTCTTATGGTGATGCGCTTGCTCTTCGCACGGAGGATGAGCTCGGCGCCGGGATCGGCAAGTGAGGGGAGGCCGGCATCGGAGACAAGCCCCCAATGCTCGCCTTTGAGGAGAGGTTCGAGGAGGAAGTCGAGATCTGCGGGTGTGACTTTTTTGGGAAGGAGGGCAATTGGAATGTCGTTTGGAGGGCGCTTGGTCTTGAATTTGTAGAGATAGCGACGACCGCCTGGATGGCTCTCTGCGATGAGACCATCGAGTGTGGCAACGGCTTGATGAACGATGGGGGCTAGCCAGAGGGTGGTGTCGAGCTCTTTGCCAAGGAGGTTGGGGAGGAGGGTAAGCTCGCCTTTCATACGCTAATCCTTGCAATTGTGAGCTCGAGTATAAGATGGGGCGATGTGGACTCGCTCTTCATGCGCAGGTCTGCTTGGCTGGTAAGGAGGAGGGCCTTTTGAAATGCCTTAAGTCCATAGCTTAAGGCGAGCTCCTTATTGCGGGTGAGGTGGCTCCTCATCTGAGGGAAGGCGCGGGCGAGCTCTTGGGGGGGGTGGCCGGCTGCGACCATCGAGGCGAGCTCATAGTGGGTGGAGAGTTGGGAGCGAATCTGGTAGAGGCAGAGCATGGGGGCAAGGGCTCCATCGTGGAGGAGTGCGTTTAATAGGCCAAGGGCGCGCGAGGGGTTGCGCTCCATAATAGTGCGGCCGAGATCCCAGATGGTCTCCTTGGCGTGAAGGGAGGGGCGGAGCGTTTTGACATCATCTAGGGTGATCTCGTCGCGCTCCCCAATGTAGGTGATCAACTTGTCCAGCTCTCGTGCTAGGCCTCCCCTACACTCCTCTCCGCTAACGAGTAGATGGGCCGCCTCTCTTTGGAGCCTTTTACCTAGATGGCGAGCAGAGGCGATAAGCCAGCCTGTGAGCTCACCTGCTCTCTCCCAGGGAGGGGGTGGAAGCAATTCGATTAAGAGGCCACGATCGAGCAGGGCCTGTAAGAGGGGACCCTTTTTTAATGGCTCCCCTATCAGGATAAGCCGAAGGGAGGGATCGCGGAGCTCTAAGAAGGAGAGGAGGAGCTTGTCGACTCCTGAATTTAAGCGGTCCGCCTCCTTAATAAGGAGTGTGCGCCTCTTAGAAAAGAGCGAGGGGGAGATGAACTCTTGGGCGAGTCGCTCTACTGTAGCGCTAGAGCGGTCTAATGTGAGCAGGTCGAGACGCTCATCTGATGGAATAGCATTGAGGAGGACGCGTAGGGCCTGCTCCCTCAAATAGGAATCTTCTGCTGCAATAAAAGAGAGGTTATAGAGCTCACCTGGTGGCCTCTCTTGTAGGTAACGCTTTAGCTCTTCAAGATGGGAGATCTTCATGAAAGGAGAGTCTACCTCTCCCCTCACTATCTATCAATTGCCCCGATAAAGCAGAGCAATCGAGGTAATTGCAAATCTCGGATAAAATCACCTAAAAATCGGTTAAACTGGACTTTTGCAATCACCTCGTCAAAATATTCAACCTTA
>JAKBAF010000088.1 GCA_021809305.1 bacterium | reverse complement strand
CGACTCATGGTAGGCCGTCGTTAGCTTTTCCGCCTCATCAAGCTCAAGGCTCCTGCGCTCCTTCCCGTAGCGCACCTTATCGCGCGCCTCAATTGTCTCAAGCGCGGTCACTGCTGTCCGACCCTTGCGAGCGGCAAGGAGGGCCGCTTCATTTAGGAGGTTGCCAAGATCGGCACCTGATGCCCCTGGAGTGCTTCTCGCGATGGCCATCAGGTCGACATCAGCCCCTACCTTGATCTTGCGCGCATGGACTTTTAGAATCTCAAAGCGTCCCTTCACATCAGGTAGGTCAATCACAACCCGTCTATCGAATCTTCCGGGTCGAAGTAGCGCTTTATCAAGAACATCCGGCCGGTTGGTTGCTGCCATGAGGATAACCCCCTCATTGGTGTCAAAACCATCCATCTCAACAAGAAGCTGGTTAAGGGTCTGCTCACGCTCATCATGACCCCCACCAATCCCTGCACCGCGATGGCGACCTACGGCATCGATCTCATCGATAAAGACAATACAGGGGGCGTTCTTCTTGGCCTGATCGAAGAGATCGCGAATTCGGCTTGCGCCAACCCCTACAAACATCTCAACAAAGTCCGATCCAGAGATCGAGAAGAAGGGCCGACTTGCCTCACCTGCAACAGCCTTTGCAATGAGCGTCTTACCAGTTCCAGGAGGACCCACTAGCAGAACACCGCGCGGAATCCGACCTCCAAGGGTGGTGAACTTCGCGGGGTTCTTCAGGAAGTCGATGATCTCCTGCAGCTCCTCTTTCGCCTCATCTGCCCCCGCCACATCTTTGAAGGTAACATTCGTTAGCCCTTTAGCAAAGACCTTGGCCGGCGACTTACCAAAATTCATCGCTCCCGATCCCATCCCCTTCATCTGACGAGCAAAGACGAAGTAGAGGAGAAGGACCACAAAGCCCACCATCAGAATCGGCATCAGGTAGCTCAGATAGTTCGGAGCTGGCGGCTCGCTCTTAAAGGTCCGATCAAGGACAAGGTTGCGAGGCTGATCAATTGCTTTAAAGGGAAGCCCTTTGTTTGCAGGAAAGGCCTCCCACTCCTCGGCCGCTTGCTGGAACCACTGAGAGAAGATCTCGGGATCTTCACGCTCTAGTGCCCGCGTTGAAATCTCTTTGTTGTTAAAGAACCAGATCACAGATGCGATGGGCTCGCGCGCCTTGTCAAGCTGGCCTCCCACCGCATCAAGCTCAACCACGTGAGCCTCATAGGAGGCGAGCGTCTCGCGGAAGGTGCGCACTGAGCGCAACTGGGAGAGGCGTATGCCCTGAGAGGGTTCGTTTAAGGTCTTGACGATGCGCTGCAGATCGGTGACCGCCTTGTCATAGGCAGCAAGTGTGGCTTGAATGGGCTTATTTGGAAGGGAGGCTGCGGCAACGCTCTCCTCAATCTGACGAAGCTGCGACTTGAGATCCTCCTGGCCAATCCCTAATGTGGGAGAGCGGAAGTGTTGGATCAAAAGAGCTAAATCTGAGCCGAACTCCTTGACACTTGCCTCAGAGGGGGAGCCCTTAATTGATGGAAGCCTGTTCTGGATGTCGCTAAGGCTCGTAACGTCTTTGCTAGAGAGGCTCTTAATAACAAGCGGCTTACCCGCCTCAATTGATCCCGATGTCGTATCAAAGACCCTGTAGCCCCCAGAAGGTATGGCAATCCCTGAAAGGTGGAGGAACCAGTCAGCTGCGCTCTCAACCGATGTGCGAGCCGTTTTGAGCTCTGCTAAAAGCTCCTGCCGCTCTTCTTGAAGAGAGTAGCTCTTATCTAAGAGCTGAAGGTATTTGAATCGCTTCTTGCCCTCATCGGTTGTCCGATCGCGAAAGCGTCCTGAAAAGGTGACGAGGTTATCGTTCAGAGCAACCATTCGGTTGTCTTGGGGAACAAGGAGTTGGAGGTTACTTAGGTGCTGTACCTGATTGCTGAAGGAGACCTTCGCATACTTTGTGCTCATGAAGCTCTGGACAGTAAGCGCAATTAGAACAGCTACGAGAAGAAAGATAAAGAAGCTGCCCGGAAAACCGGATTTGCCCTCTGGACGGGATTTGTTATCGTTAGCCATTAATTAACCAATATTACAATGTTTTTACTGCGCCTAAGACCAATAGCCAGTAGGTAACCACGCGGACAACCAAGAGACAACCAATAGTGGGATGTATTCTTCTGTTTAATCACTTGCCTATTTAAATACAAACAAACTGAAATAGCGTGACAATTTGAGTCTCTCTGCTCCTAAGATGAGTTCTAAAGAGACCCTCATTTTATTGCGCTACTTCGCCTGATTCACATAGTATGCAACTGGAATTGAATCACTTAAATGCGAAAAGAAAACTATAGCCCAACTGCCTCAGCTCTCACACTGATCATATCTTCCTTGCCGATATTTTTGGAATCACTCTCTCGTCCCGACTGCCAGGCGGCTCCCGAGAGGAGCTCCATCACAACCTCCTCATTGTGAATGAGGAGAGGAGATGTTCGGCGCAAAAAGCAGGGAACCTTGTGCTTAGCGTAGTGCTCTCCAACCTCTCTTCCATCGAAGAAGAGGCCCATTTGAGGTGGAACTAAGGTGTAATCCCCAGGGGGTAAGTTAAATGAGAGCCCTCCATCAAAGAGCCACTCCCATCCAAGCCGAGGCTTGCAGGGCTCCCCACGCGACACTGTGAAGATCCACCCCTCGAAGCGATGCTCGCCATGCTGCAGAGAAAAGGGAGGAGGCGCCTTTAGAGAGAAGCGCGGCATAAGTAAGCGGCGCCGATCGATATGGAGGGCTCGATGATGAAGCGAGATCATTCCCTCTTTTCCATCCACAAGGTGTCTGCAAGCAATGAGTGTCGCCTCCCTTGAAATGGCCACCCCTTCAGTTCTCACAAATTCCCTTACTATGTGACTTAAGAGGAAGGGGTGTGGTAGCCGCTCTTCGAGGTTAAGCCAAGAGCCCTGAGAGCCCCTCTTAACCTGCGAGAGGTAGGGAGCGCTCTCCTCATTTAAGTACTCTTCTAGCTCTCCGCTCGATTGAGAGAGGTGGCTTAAAGAGCGCGCAATGCTTCGCGAAAGAGCCCTCTCGATCAGCGGAAAGAGGAGGGTGCGCTGAGCGCCTCGATAGAGAGCAGGGTCCAAATTGGTCTTATCATCGATCGGCTTAAGGCCAAGCTCGCTGCAGTAAGCCAGCAGCTCCTCTTTGCGCAAGGGTAGGAGGGGGCGCCAAAGGGTAGCTCCCTCAAGCTCTGTGACGGGGCGCAAGCCCGCAAGTTTTGTCAGCGGTGCCCCCTCAAGACAGCGTTTGAGCGTCGTCTCGGCTCGATCATCGCAATGGTGGGCGATGAGGGTAGCTTGCGCCCCCAATCTCTCGCTAAGCTCTCGAAAGAGGGCGAGCCGAGCGAGCCGCCCCTGCTCCTCTTGATTCTCTCCCAACATAGCCGCCCTCTCAAGCCGCCTAAAATGTGCCACTAGCGGCAGAGAGCTTAAGAGCTCTTCTAGTTGCTGCGCCTCTGTAGCCGACTCCTCGCGCCAGCCATGGTCAAGATGTGCTACGTGAAGCGGAATATCAAAGGAGGTGCGGAGCGAGAGAAGGGCGTAGAGTAGAGCTTGTGAGTCTGGCCCACCAGAAAAGCCGAGGAGCAGTGGGCGGCCGCGTTCGTAATGAGCCATCAAATGGCGACGAACCTCTCCCTCGACCGCCTCTCTAATGGCCCCTCCTTGCCGATTTCTCCGCATCGTGTTAAAAATGATCTCCCCCCTCCACTCCCGACTCTCCGCATGAGATAATTATATTTAAGGCCGCCGCTCACTATGCCCATACTCTGGCGCTATCTCTTAGCCCACTATCTTAAGGTACTTCTATTTACTACCTTCACATTTATTTCCCTCCTATTTGCCACTCGATTCTCACAAATCGCTGAGTTCGCGGCGCTCGGTGCAAGTGGCAGCCAAATCGCCCTCTTCGCCCTCACACTCATTCCCTATATTCTCCCGATTGCCCTTCCAATTGCCTGCCTCATTTCGGCGATCATCTTATTTCAGCGCCTCTCGTGTACGCAAGAGCTCTCAGCGATGCGGGCTGCAGGACTCTCCTTAAGCCAGCTGGCTGCGCCGATACTACTTGCTGGTGCCGCCCTTTGCCTTCTCAACTTCTACGCCACATCTGAGCTTGCCACACACGCCTACATGCTCGGCAGAAAGATGAAGACGGTCCATGCCAATGTCAATCCGCTCCTTCTCCTTCAAAAGACCCACCTCTTCCCCCATACTGATATCTATGTCGATATGCGCACCGTCAAGGCCGGTGAGTCGGTCGACAACCTGACCCTCTTTTTCTACAATCCCGATCGAATGCGCCTGAATCTTGTCCATGCAAAATCCCTCCACCTCGCAGGCGATACACTCTATGGCAAGGGGATTAGCTTAGCCATGGGGTTTCAGGCAGGAGAGGGAGAGGGTTTCGATCCTCTCATGATTGAAAATCAGACGCAGATGTCGACACAGACAGCGAGCCTCACCCACCTACTTCAGGGGTTTTCCTGGCAGCCCAAGAACCACTATCTGCGGCTCCGTCTCCTGATGCTCCGCATGGCCAAAGAGAGGGAGGCGCTACTAGCAGCAGGTCGCTCAGGTCTCGATCCAAAGGAGCAAATGAAGCTCGCCTCACGCCACGCGAAGGGCTACTCCGAGATCTGGCGCAGGGTCTCTCTTGCACTAGCTGCCCTCACATTCACCTACCTTGGCTGTGCCTTTGGCGTTACCATTGGGAGGACACCCACCCGAAAAAAAGTGGTCGAGTGTATCGCTCTCACCGCCCTTTTCATCGTCGCCTACCTGCTAGCTTATGGGCTAGATGACCACCTGGTCCTGTCGGCCACCCTCTATCTTGCACCCCACATAGTGCTTGTCGGCTGCGCCACAAGAGCTATCTGGCGCTCATCTAGGGGGTGTGAGGGATGAAGCTTTGGCAGCGCTACTTCTTCTTTGAATCACTAAAGTTCTTTCTTGTTATTGTAACAGGCTTCTACCTCCTCTTTGTGGTGATCGATTTCTCTGTGCACAGCAGGCTTTTTCAAAGTGCCTCGCTTGGATGGCAAGAGATCGCTTCCTACTACGCCTTCCAGCTCTCCGATCGCGCGGAGATGCTCCTCCCCTTCTCCCTTATGCTGGCCGTTGTAAAAGTTCTCACCCAACTTGTTGCGCGCGGTGAGATCACAGCACTCCTTGCAGCTGGTGTTAAGAGGCGCTCCCTTCTCTACCCCTTTCTTGTTCTCGGAACACTTGTCGCCCTTCTTCTTTGCAGCAACTTCGAGTGGGTCTACCCTCTTGCTTCAAAGCGAATTCAGCCCTTTCAAGATCGGGTCTTTCGTGGAGTACGGCAGCGCCTCTCCCATCTTCACTGCATCTCGCTTGCAGATGATAGCCGCCTCATCTATCAAAATTACGATGGCGCCTCGGGCTGCTTCTTTGATGTCTACTGGCTAAAGGATGAGTTTGAGACGATTCGCGCAAGTCGACTTGACCCAAGCTGCTCTCCCCCAATAGGTATCTACGTCGATAAACTGGTGCGCAAGGAGAGTGGGGAGCTCACTCTTATCTCATCATCCCAGGAGCTGCCCCTCGATGGACTTAAATTTGATACGGAGGTGCTCTTCCACGCAACCGTTGCGCCAAAGAGCCTCCCCATAAGTGAGCTTTGGCATCGCCGCCCCACCCACCTAAATCTGTGCAGCAATCGCGAGTCAGCCCTTCTCACCTGGTTCTACGCTAAGCTAGCCCTTCCCCTTCTTGCACTTCTTGTCATACTGGCTCCAGCTCCATACGCCCTCAATTTTCGCCGCGATCGCAACATCTTCCCAGTCTATGGTCTAAGCGTTGCTCTATTCCTCTTCTCCTTTGCCCTCTTTGATGCGATAGTG
>JAKBAF010000087.1 GCA_021809305.1 bacterium | reverse complement strand
TGCTTGGCCATTTTTGAAGCCACGACCTCGAGCTCGTTTAGTTGAATATGAATCGCGTCACCCAGTTGAACAGCGCTGCAGAGGATCATTTCCTCCGCTAAGTCGCGCAGAAATTCATCCTGAAGGTCTTGAGAGAGGTGAGCAAGAAAGGTTGCCACAGGTCGCAACCAATCGATAACAGCTTGCTTATCCGGAAAGACGCTGTCTCGAATTATTGTTTTTATTTTAATAGATCCAAATCCTGCGCTCTCCAAGAGAGAGGTATACTCTTCCGCAGTAAAATAAACCCTTGATTTAGTGAAGGATGGAAAGTAAGAGGTCCATTTTTCCGATCTAACAAGTCCCTCGCTAAGAGTCATCATATTAGCAGGCCCCTTGGCATAGGTCAGGAGAAGGCATCGCCCCCCAGCAACTAAGCTCTCATGAATTCTATGAAGTGCAGCAGCTTGGTCTACAACCCAATGAAGGGCGCTAAATGAGACAACAAGGTCAAATTGCTCAGGAAAGACAATTGAGGCTGCATCTCCCTGCCTAAAACTCAAATTACTATACTGCTCCTGCGTAAAACTAGAAGCCGCGAACTCGATCATTTTCGAGGAGATATCAACACCCACGACAAAGCCCTGTGGAACCCATTTTGCAAGAAGAGCCGTAACTTTGCCATCTCCACATCCCACATCAAGGACCCTTTCATTTCCAATCCAGGAGTGCTCATCCATCGTTTCAATCGCTGCTTGCCACTGCTGGTTGGAGTGGTGATGGTAGCCGCCCGCATCCTCAATACCTCTTCCTGCAGCAGCCATCTGCCATGTGAAAAGAGACGCAACAAGAGCCAGATGCCTCCAGACCATACTACGCAACACCCTTAAATCATTTGAAAGCTTAAATCAAAATAACATCTCCCTCGCAACCTTGCAAATAGACAATTTCCGATCCTTTGTGTTATAACTTCTTTACACTTTATTTTTACAAGGGACGGATCGTGGCAGAGCGCTGCAAAGAGTTTATCGGGGATGTCGCCCGCCTCAATGACCATGACTTCTATGCGAAATGGAAGGGTGATGGCTCAATTGAATGGAAAGATCAGCCCGTCAAGCGATATGGCTGGCAGGCACTACCCATGGCGGAGCGGGTCGACTACTTAGTTGCTAACAAAGGGCTCGGTCTATCAAGCAGTAGTGCCGATTGGTCTCAATTGGCTGCAGGCTCTAAAAAGGAGTCGGCTAGCGCTGATAGGCGAAAGCTCATCTTCGTTATCCCCTCCGCACTTCTTGGCCTAACATTTATCGGCTGTAGTATCAGCCTCCTAATCTTTGCGCGCCGCCAAGGAGAGCGCAGTAGTCGGATTGCAGGGTGGCTTGGGATGGGCGTTGTGGCTGTAGCTATTGCTAATGGACCCTTCCTTTGGGGGTGGGATCGCGCCGACAAGAGGGGTCGCAATAGCGCCTTTCATGCCACCGTTGCCGAGCATGTGGCCTCTCGGATGAATGGCTAAAATCTGAGGATCTTAGAGCTCGAGAAACTGCTCCAGAAAGCGCGGGTCATTATCGGTAAAGAGCCGAATGTCCTGAATGCCATGGCGCAGCATAACGGGACGCTCCACACCCATACCCCACGCGTAACCTGAATAGACCTCCGGATCGATCCCACCGTTGCGCAAGACCTCGGGGTGGATCATGCCGGCCCCAAGAACCTCTAGCCAACCGCTATGCTTGCAGACAGCGCAGCCCACGCCGTGGCAAATCAGACAGCTTACATCAACCTCAAGACCTGGTTCTACGAAGGGGAAGTAGCTTGGCCGGAAGCGAAGCTTAATCTCGGCTCCAAAGAGTTTTTCAAGGAAGTCCTGGATCGTCTGGAGAAGATCGGCAAAGGAGACCCCCCTATCGATGTAAAACCCCTCGATCTGGTGAAATTGAACGTGCGACCTGGCGGTCACATCTTCATTGCGAAAGCAGCGCCCTGGTGCAACGACCCGAATGGGTGGCCTTTGATGCTCCATCACGCGCACCTGCGTTGGTGAGGTGTGGGTGCGGAGAAGAATATCCGGCCTCAAATAGAAGGTGTCGTGCATATCACGAGCAGGGTGGTCAGGCCCAAAGTTGAGCGCTTCGAAATTGTAGTAGTCCGTCTCTATCTCGGAGCCGTATTGCACCGAGAAACCCATCTCCATGAAGATATCAAGCAGCTCCTCCATCATGCAGCTAACAGGATGCTTGCGACCAAAGAGCCTTGGACGCCCGGGAAGCGTGACGTCTATCCCCTCCTCTTTAAGGCGAGCGGCCTCCTCCCCTAAAAGAAAGCGTGCATGAAGCTCATCGCAAGCTGATTCGGCAAACTCCTTGAGGTCGTTGACCCGCTTGCCAAAGAGGGGTCGCTCCTCAGCAGAGAGGTCGCGTAAGCTAGATAGGAGGTGTTGAATCGGGCCCTTACGCCCCAAAAAACGCTGGCGATGCGGCTCCAGCTCCTTCAGCGTTGAGAGCCGCTTGAGCTCCTCATTGAACTCAAGCCTCAGTGTCTCGATTGGATCGTTCACAGCTCGCCTCAGAGATCAGTTCTGAAAGAAAAGCGAAGGGCCGACACTTGTCAACCCTTCGCGAAGGCAGTGAAACAGTTAGGGAAACGCCCTTTTACGTATGAGCGCCCCTTGCCACAAGAGCCACCGCTGCAAAGCTTGCAGGATCGTGGACAGCCATCTCTGCAAGCATCTTGCGGTTGAGATCGCATCCAGCCTTGTGCAAGCCGTTAATAAACTTGCTGTAGGAAATTCCATTGATCTTCGCCGCAACGCCCACACGTGTGATCCAAAGGCGGCGGAAGTTGCCCTTGTTGTGCTTCCGGTGGCGGTAGTTAAAGGCGAGAGCGCGCATAACTGCCTCGCTTGTCAAGCGAAGGTGGTTTTTGCGGTCGCCATAAAAGCCCTTGGCTAAGCGGAGCATGCGCTTCTTGCGCTTGTGGCGCGCTACTGAGTAGTTACTTCTAACCATATAAGTGACTCCACTCGTCGTTAAAAAGGATCCCGAGGTCTAAAGTGAGTGATAATACATCACAAGTAAATCGCAACAAAAGTAAATCTAAGAACTTTTGTCGCGATGCACTAGACCTGCATGAGACTCCTGTAAGTTTTCAAAAAACCCTCGCTTACAAGGGCTGGACGCCGTAAATGGCGCTTGCGGTTACCCGATTTATGGCTCTGGAGGTGGCGACGGCCAGCTTGGTTCCTCTTGAGCTTTCCCGTTCCTGTGAGTCTAAAGCGACCACAGAGGGACTTGCGTGTCTTCATCTTGGGCACAGGTCTCTTCTCCTAGAATAAATTACTGTTTGTCACTCTCTGGAGGCAGCGCCGGCGGAACGGAGAGCTCTGCTCGCTGCCCCTCGGCTGGCCGCTCAGAAGATGGCTTCTCAGAGAGTGGCTTCTCAGGACGCTTCTTGCGTCCACCTGGAGCTAATACGGTCGTTAAATTGCGGCCAAGCCGCTTCAGAGGGCTCTCTGGGCTTGCAACATCCTCTAAGCCAAGACAGAAACGCTCAACTACCCTCTGACCAATTTCTGGGTGGGCCAGCTCACGTCCACGATAGACGCAGGTAACCCTTACCTTGAACCCTTTATCAATAAAATTGCGCGCATGCTTCAGTTTTGTCTCAAAATCGTGATCATCAATGTTTGGCTTAACCTTGACCTCTTTGACCTTGATCTGATGCTGCGACTTTTTGCTCTCTTTTTCACGCTTCGTCTGATCGTAACGAAATTTGCCAAAATTAATAATTTTGCAAACAGGCGGTACAGAAGTTGGCACTACCTCAACGAGGTCGAGTCCGGCATCCTGAGCCATTCGGAGAGCCTCATCGATTGAGACAACGCCCACCTGAGCTCCATCTGCGCCAATCAGCCGGACCTTGGGCACACGGATCTGATTGTTTATTCTCAAATTCACAGGTTCATTCGTCACGCCAGGCCTATTGCTTTGAATACTCATCTCGCCTTATTTGAAAATCCATCTCACTCTATTGTAGAACCAAGCTCTCTTCTTAGTGAAGCAAGCCACTCTTCCACCCCATAGCGGCAGACCTTGTCCTGCTCAAAGCCCTGCTCAAGGCCTTGCCCAAGAGAGCGGACGGCGACGCTCCCTTCCTCAACCTCACGATCTCCCATGACCACTGTATAGGGAACCTTCTCGATCTGAGCCAACCGAATTCGATTCCCCATTGTCTCCTCTCGCTGCTCAACACTTGCCCGAAGCCCCTCTGCGCTCAGCCGCTCTTGAAGGCCCCGTGCGGCCTCCAGATGCCTCTCTGCAAGAGGAAGGAGCCGCACCTGCTCTGGCGCAATCCAGAGGGGGAGCTCTCCCTTTGTAGACTCGAGCAAAAGAGCCATCCATCGCTCACGAGATCCAAAGAGGCTGAAGACAACCATCTGAGAAGGATGGTGATCCCCATCTCTGCCCTGATAGCGAAGTGACAACCGCGCTGGCTGCTTGAGATCGATCCCAAGATGCGGCCCGCGCCAGGGCCTTCCTAAACTATCAGTGATCTCCCACTTGATTGAGGGGCCAAAAACTTCATCACCAGCCTCATCATCGCCCTGCTCCTCAAAGGTAAAAGGGATAGAGCACGCTTTAAGTGCACCTACAAGCGAGCTTAAGCCTCTCTCCCACTCAAGGCGAGTCCCAAATGAACCGCGATGGCGGCAGCTCACCCTTACACGCTGGTCAAACTTAAATAGCTTAATGGCCTCCTCGATGAATTGCAAGGACGAAATCAATGCCTCTTCCAGCTCAGCCGCTCCACAAAAAAGTGTAAGTTGATCAAGGGTCTGAAACGGAAGGGCAAAGATCCCCCAATCCTCGTCTTGAGGAGGAGGGGCGGCCACTCCCCACTCTGCAAAAGTAATAGGAAGTTCTCGATAGGAAGGGGCTCTTGCCGCAAAGAGCTCTGCATGGAGAGGAGCGAGAGAAGGTCTAGGGACAAGACCAAGATCTTCAGGGGAGTCTATCCCAAAATCTTCAAGTCTATCAGAGGCAACAAAGAGAGGAGTCTCAACAGAGCTATACCCGCTGCGAGCAATGGCTTTGCGCCAAAAGGCATAGAGAGATTCGTGAATGGCCGTCCCACGCGGTGTCCATGTCACCCCCTCTCCCTTGACCGAAACCGAAAAGAGGCCAAGCTCCCTCCCAAGACGCCTATGGTCGTAGCGCAATGCATCCTTTGCCCCCTTCAGCAACGTTTTCAGTGCGCCCTGGCTCGCTGCAACAACCCCAAAAATCCGGTAGACCTCTCTCCTGCCCTCACCTTCTCTTAGTCGCTCAAAGCCAAGCAGACGATAGGCTCTTAGTTCGCTAGAAGAGCTCAGATAAGGAGGAGGGAGAATATCCCAGTACTCTCCCATTTGAAGGAGGGGAAGCAGCTGATGGGGAGAGGCCTCAATCATCTCTTCCCGCATCTCCTGCCCAAGATGGCGAAAGAAGCCAAGGGCGCTTGCTCGATGCATCTCTTTGGGCAATATGGGGCGCCGATCGCAGATAATTGCCGCCATCTGCCGCTCAACTAGGCCTAAGGTGGTCTCATCAAAGGGAGAATCGAGCTCGAATGTGTAGGCAAAGCCCCCTCGAGTAGCTCTGCCGGAATGTAGTTTGCAGCGCGAGAAGAGCTCAAGAAGTGCACAGCCCAAGATAGCCACAGCTGTTGTCTTCATTGCCCGGAAAGAGCTCTCGTCATCTGGATGGGAGAATGAATTCACAGACATCTTGTCACAGAGGGGTTGAGGAGGGGCTAGAAAGAGATAAGGAGGATGGGATATAGCTGACTCGAACAGCCGACCTCCACGATGTCAACGTGGCGCTCTAACCAACTGAGCTAATATCCCGAAATTATAATCGATGGTGACAATGTACTAGATGCTCCAATTTGCGGCAACGAAAAGAGGTGAGGAGGTGATTGCAAAACTCCAGTTTAACCGATTTTTAAATGATTTTATCCGAGATT
>JAKBAF010000086.1:5275-5986 GCA_021809305.1 bacterium | reverse complement strand
CCTTGCTCACCTCCTCGGCATGGCTTGGCCCACTTAGGCAGCCAATCTGGTGGCGATGCTCTTCCCCCAAAACCTGCACGAGGACCTCACCGAGAAGAAGGCCAGTGTGCTGCTCAATCCCTTTGGAGGTGAGGACAATTGGGCAGTCTGGTACCCCAATCTCCTTCACCTGGCCAAAGACAGGTCTAATACCAGCTGATGTCACCCCTTCAACAACCATTTCGGCACCAGCTAGAGCTTCGCGAATCTTATGTGTTACGTGCACACCATTTGCTTTGCGCACCCCCATGAGATTAGGGTGGTCTCCATAGGCGTTTAATCGATTAGCTAGCTCCTCACTTATTGTCCATAAGACGACCTCGTGGCCATTCTCTGCCAAGTGATTCGCTAGGCAGAATCCCCACGTTCCTGCTCCTAAATATCCAACTCTCATAAAATCTGCCTTAGGGTTTAGGGCGAAAACTCCGGCCATTTAATTTCGTCAGTTTGATGGCCACAGGCGTGGCCATAACTAAAGCGGTACGGGAGTACCGCACTCCAAATTTGAGCTTACGGCACGAATATGTCGCAGTAAACTCCGGCATGGAGTGCGGCACGCCTGTGCCCGCCATTCACATAGAAGAGACCTACATCGGATGACGACGTTATGAAAATGGTCAAAACTCCTCTTTCGCCTTGTACAAGAGAGAACCAAATCCGCCGTCATGAGTG
>JAKBAF010000086.1:0-5265 GCA_021809305.1 bacterium | reverse complement strand
CTGGAGCCGTTGATATCCTGCGCGATGGAGGGGCAGGTTATCAAGTGCCCAATTGACCACACCTTCGTTTTCCATGGGAAGAATGCTGCAGGTAAGATAGCAGATATGGCCGCCAGGTCCAAGAAGCAGGGCGGCGCGCGTGATGAGGGCGCGCTGCAAAGCGATGAGATCTTGGGTGGTCTTAAGGGAGATGCGCCATCTGGCGTCGGCTCGCTTATGGAGGACCCCGCTATTGCTACACGGCGGATCGACGATGATCAGGTCAAAGCGGCGCGTATCTGGGTAGGTCTCGGCTGGGCCAATCCTAAGCTCTGCTTTATGAGAGTATTTTGCGAGATTGGCCATCAGTCGGGAGGCCTTTGCCGGATTCAACTCATTTGCAAAGAGCGCTGCACTGGGAAAGAGGTCGGCTGCTGCGAGGAGTTTTCCGCCGGGAGCTGCCGTTAGATCGAGTAGGCTCTTTGGAGGCAGAACTCCACTCAAGGCCTCGCCAATAAGTGTGGCTTGGGTGATGTTTTGGATGTAGTAGTCGGGAGAGCTTCCAAAATCTTTCGGTAGGGAGCCCTTTGCAAGGGTAACAATTGGAAAGGGGTTACAAGCGATGCTCTGCGCCCCAACAGGGAGATTTCCGCCGTTTCGCCTAAGGCGTGCCATGGTAGGGGTTGGCCTGTTTAGCTGCTCAAGGAGCGCTGGCAGGCCGCAGCTTCCGTAAGCCTCTCTTAACTCTCCTACAAGCCAAACGGGGAAGGAGTGGCGGATTGAGAGCGCCGCGTCATCCTCTCCCTCGCATGAAATAGCGGGGGTAGTTTCGGCGCGTTTCACTAGTGCATGGAGAAAGGAGGGAAAGGCCGGGGAGGGCAGCTTTTTTGCAAGCCGCATCGACTCGCCAGTAATGGCGTAGCCTGGGATGCGATCCATAAAATAGCACTGGTAGAGGGCCATGTAGAGGAGGGCTCTCTCTTGGACGCTAAGGCGAAGGCTCTTGCGCTCTGACAGGGTACGGGCGATATGGTCAAGGGTTAGCTGATGGCGTACCGTGCCATTTGCAATCTCCCTCGCAAGCCTAATATCGCTATCACTTGGTAGGGACCTCCCCTCCCAGCGCTCGAGGCTCTCTTTAACAAAGGCTTCGCCTTTGAGGGAGCGTACAATGGCAGAGTGGGCGGCCTGGCGTGCTGACATGCTAATTTTAGAGTTTTTTACTTAAAGAGGATACCACATCACTTATTTGCAAAGATGCCAGTAAATTCCCGTTGTGTGCAATTATGGGCGCCAGTATATCCCGTAAAGAACATCCCAGGTGCCCTTCTCCATGCGTTTACCCCATTCGTTCCCCTTTTTACTTCTTTTGGCCCTTACTCTCACACTTCTTGGGGGTTGCAGCTCTAAAAAAGTAATTGTTACCGATCTGCAGGAGCGCGATGCCAATGAGTTGATTGTCTTTCTTGCGGGCAACGACGTTGAGGCTGACAAGACAGAGCAGTCAACAACAGGGGCTGCAGGGGGCGAGCAGGCCCTTTGGACCATTTCGGTGCCCACAACTCAGGCCATTGAAGCTTTGGCAATCCTAAATCGAAATGGCCTGCCAAGGAGGCCTGTTAATAATCTCCTTGGTCTCTTTCCAAAGTCTGGCCTTGTCTCTTCGGCTCAAGAGGAGCAGATTCGCTTTCAGGAGGGGCTCTCCCGTCAGATTGCCGGGGTGATCCAGAAGATCGATGGGGTGCTTGATGCCGATGTGCAGATCTCTTTTCCTCAGACAGAGGAGACAGGAGGGGTCCAGGGAGGCCAGCCAGCAGGAGCTGTGAGGGCCTCTGTCTTTGTCAAACACCAAGGCATACTCGACGACCCCAATATTCAGCTCGTTCCGAAGATTAAGCGGCTCGTCGCTGGGAGTGTTGTGGGCTTAAGCTACGATAATGTCACCGTTGTGACCGATACGGCGCGGTTTGCTGCCGTTCCAATTGAGCTAGGAGGTGCGGCGCCCCTTCCGGAGCAAGAGCGTCAATTCGAGCGGGTCTGGTCGGTCATTGTGGCCAAAGATTCGGTCGGCCGCTTTCGAACCATCTTCTTTGCCCTCTGCATCGTTATCCTCCTTTTGGCAGCCCTCCTTGCATGGATGATCTGGAAGCTCTTTCCGACGCTTCAGCGAACTGGGGGAATGACGCAGCTCTTTACCTCTCTAAAGCCGCTTGACCTGCCGGTGGCTGAAGCGCCAACTGCTCCTAGCTCTAGTGGTCGTGGGCTTGAGGAGGAGGAGTTGGGATTTGAAGCGGAAGATGAGGATGAGTTTTGAGCGAGGCCATCTCTAAGCGAGATCTTCTTTTGCGCAGCCTCATCGGAAGATACGAGGCTGTACGCCAAGGCGCCCGCTTTGGGGAGCTTAAGGCGGCATTCACCAAAGAGGAGAGCGATAGGCTTTCCTTAGCGCCTGCAGTAGAGATCGATAGCCAGTCGCTCTCACTTGGGGTTGGGAGCCTACTAGAGGCTATCCATAGCTCTTGGGTCTCTCTCTTAGTGGCTGCTGAGAGCCCCCCACTCCAGGGCGTGATCTGTGGGGCCCTTCCTCCGCGATTGCGCCGCTGCTTAACTGAGAAGGGCGTAGCCTCAGATGGGATCGAGGAAGTGGTTCCAAGTGGAGAGGTGAGCCGCGCTCTTTTGGGGCGACTCTACCGCCGGCTGGGCGTTGAAGGCATTATTCCCCAGCCACTTCTTCCTCCCTCTCCGTTAAATGAGCTCCTCACACTTGATCAGCCCCTGCTTGTCAGAGTGATTGGGGTTCTTGGCCTCTATGAGATTGCCGCACTATTGCGTCGCCAAATCCTGCCGGCAGTTCACAAGAGCGTATTGCGCCTTCTAACAGAGGGCGAGATTAGCCAGCTTAAGGGTTCTTTGCAGCAGCAGGACATCCTGCCACCGCCCAAGATCGATTTAATCCAATGGACAAGCTCGCGTCGCCGCTTCTACCACCTCCTTCAGCTGCGTGGGCTCATGCGCTTCCGCTACTGCCTCACAACCGCCCATCCCTCCCTCGTCTGGCATTTGGCCCACAGGCTCGATGTGGCCCGTGGCCGCACACTTTTTGGCGCCCCTCAGCGGGAGGTCACGTTGGAGCTTGAAAGGCGTCTTGTGGAGCAGCTTTTAGGAGTTGTCCACCAGCTTAAGGAGGCTGCCTTATGACCCGCTACTTTGCCCTCTTACACGGAGATGAGCTGAAGCGCGGACCGAAGAGCAAGATTCTCCCCGCGGCAGAATTTGGAGCGCTACTCGATGCCAAAGAGCTCTTGGTTAAGGTTCAAGAGGATGCTCGGCGCTATCGCACCGAGGTGGCAGTTGAGGTCGAGACGCTAAAAGATGAGGGCAGAAAGGAGGGGTTCGAAGAGGGGCTAATTAGCTGGGCGGCTAAGGTTAAGGCGCTAGAGGATGAGATCACAAAGGTGCGCGGTGATATGATGCGCTCGATCATCCCAGTGGCTCTCCAAGCAGCCAAGAAGATTGTTGGTGCTGAGATGACCCTTCGCCCCGACGCCGTGGCCGATATTGTGGCCAGCAGTCTAAAAACTGTCTCGCAGCACCGCCGTATCACGATCTACTGCAGCCGCGCTGACCTGGACATTCTTAATCAGGAGAAGGAGCGGCTCCGAGCTCTCTTTGAGAGGCTTGAGAGCCTCTCCATCCAAGAGAGGGAGGGTATCGAAAAAGGAGGTTGCATCATCGAAACAGAAGGTGGCATCATAAACGCTCAGCCACAGCAGCTTTGGGGGGCGCTCGAGGCGGCCTTCGAGTCGATTCTCAAGGGCGCCTGAAAGAGCCCTTTTACGATTTCTGGGAAACGACACTTTAGCATGATAAGAACTTCCTTTTTGCCTCGATGGCGCACTCTCTTTTCCTATCTGCGCAAGGCACTCCCTGGCCGGACAGGCGCCCTTTTTTGCGCAATTATCGCACTGGCTATCGCGCTCTTTAACTCCCCCCTCTTTGGCCAGGAGGTTGTGGATGCTGGCGCTCAGCTGCTCGCCTCGCCAGAGTCAGCCGGCCAGATTGAGACGCCACCACTCATTGCCCAGATGGCGGTGCTGGTTGGCCTCTCGCTCCTTCCCTTTTTTGTGATGCTAATGACCTCTTTTTTAAAGATGGTCATTGTTCTCTCTCTTTTGCGCTCTGCCTTAGGTGTCCAGCAAGCGCCTCCAAACCAAGTGCTAAATGGCATTGCGCTTATACTTACCATCTACGTCATGTTTCCAACTGGGATGTCGGTCTACAATCGGATCGAGCCGCTGCTACAAGGGGAGCTGCCCAAAGAGCTGATCTCGCGAGAGTCGGCAGAGTTCGTCTTTGCCATTGCGACAGAGGCTAAGGAGCCGCTGCGAGAGTTCTTGATCAAGAACACACGCGATAGGCATGAGAGAAGTTTCTACAAGCTCGCACAGAGGTACTTTCCGCCGCAGGTCCAAAGCTCGCTTAAGATGACAGATTTTATCATACTCGCGCCCGCCTTCATCACCTCACAGATTGAGGATGCCTTTCAGATAGGCGTGCTCATCTACCTGCCCTTTTTTGTGGTCGATCTTGTGACCTCAAACGTCCTGCTTGCTATGGGTATGATGATGCTCTCGCCAATGACGATAGCGCTTCCTTTAAAATTGCTTCTTCTCGTGATGCTGGATGGCTGGACCATCCTTGTCCAAGGGCTTGTCATGACATTTAAAACGTAATAGAGGTGATCGCCAGAAAGCGGTCAACTGGAGTTTTGCAATTACCTCAATAGTTAAAGCCGGGGGGGACGATGTTTAAGACGCAAATTGTAGAGCTCTCAAATGAGGCGCTATGGCTCATTCTGATTCTCTCAGCGCCGCCAATCCTGATCAGCCTTCTCTTTGGACTCATTGTGGCGATCTTTCAGGCCGCAACGCAGATCCAAGAGCAGAACCTCTCATTTACCTTTAAGCTAGTAGCCGCGATTGTCACCATTATCCTGATGAGCGGTTGGATAGGTGGGCAGATTTATCAGTACGCCTATAACATCTTCACCACCTTCCCTCGCTGGTGAGGCAGCTTTCGTGAATGGACAACGACTACCTCTCCTTCTATCTCTCTAACCCCTATCCTGGGTCACTCCTCCTCCTTCTCCTGCTTGGCGTGATGCGGTTAGCCCCGATTGTGCTTTTAGCCCCCTTTTATGGTGCGAAGGTCCTGCCACAACCTGTGAGGATTGGATTTAGCTTAGCGCTCTCTGTCGTCTTTCTTCCTGAGATGTTGAGCTTAATT
>JAKBAF010000085.1 GCA_021809305.1 bacterium | reverse complement strand
CTCTCTTTATGACATGGGTCAGAGCGGAAGAGCGCCCCTTTGCCAGGTCCCCCTTGTAGGGCCTCAAGGAGCAGAGATCTCCCCCTCTAATCTCTCTTTCTTTGAATACAGAGGGCGCCTCATTCTCGCGCAAAGCTCTCCGGATAGTTTAAGGTTGCACTTTATTGAAAGGGGAAGGGATGGACGCGTGACAAAGCAAGGCGTGCGCGATGTGGCTCGGACAAGAGAGGGCCCTTTTTTTAGGCAGAAGGGCAAGGGTGAGGCTCTTAAGGTGATCTATCGCGACGACACTCCGCTATTACTCTTCAACTCCCCGAGAGCTACCTCTACAGCTCAACTATTCGATATGGGATCAGGCCAGGCAACAACTGTTCCAGGAACAGGAGAGCTTGTCGCCTTTAATCAAGGGGAAAGGCCAGCTTTTGCAGTACTTGAGAGAAATGCGATCCATCTGCCCACCTCGCGTGAGCGCATTGCTCTTCCTCCCACATTTCGACCTGGCGAGACCCGCCTTTCGGTTGATTCCTATGATGGGAAGCCACAGTTAATAGCGGTCAATCCAAACGGCTTTAGCGCTTCAACCTGGATCGCTGAGAGAAATGAATGGGAGACAACCGCCCTCACCGTAGCAGCGGATGGCCTGCATATCCACGCTGCAAAGGGCAAGGAGCCATTGAAAGAGGTAGCCGTCTTGCCAAAGCCGCCTAACGCTGAGCCGGGTGACGCCCTTCTCTTTGCCCAAACATCGTGGTATGGCTTAAGCAAGAGCCGGACACCCGTGATCTACCTTGGCCTTGTAGGAGAAAAGGGCAAGACAGAGCTGGCTGTTTGGTCTCCCCGTGATCCTCACCAACTCTCTTCGTTGCTCACGCTACCACCCGGCTGGGTAGGAGGCAATTTTACCCCCGGCCCGACACCTCGGTTACACATTAACTGGGGTAATGAGCAGATATCCTACCACTTTCGCTTAAGCCCCCCTCGCGCGAAATAAAAGCTGGTGGACTTAGGAGCCAATATTAAGCTCGCACAGCGCCTTTTTGAATAGATTGGCACTCACAACTTTTCCAGCGGCTGTGAAGCGATCATTCTGCTCCGTAAACCAACTATCAAATTGGGACGAATCTTGGCAGCTGTAAGCGAAGCAAACGATCATGCATGCGAGTCGTTGTTGCAGCGCCTTTCTCGCCTCTTTATTGCGAAGTCGGCTTTTTTCCTCTTTCGTCGTTTCAGCAACCTTAGCCTCTAACGCCTCGCGCTTGGCATCACCCTCTTCCTCCGGTATAACGATGCCAATGGCAAAATCTTCCTGCTCGATCCGATCCAACTCTGCTAAACTAACCTCGTGCAAAGCACAAGTCAGTATTTCGAATTTTAAGGGTTGAGAGGCCTGTAATTCTTCTAACGATGAACCTAGCTGAAACAGATAGTTGAGCGATTGCTTGCTCGCTAAAAGTACCGCAATCGCATCATTAAGTCTCTTCTTTGCTGCCTCAGCCTTAACGCCATCTTTCGCTTCCGCCTCCCCGTAAACAGTGGCCTCAGAGGCAAAAGTCATCAGCTCATTCAGGGCTCTTTTAGCCTTTGCATCCGAGCGATGGAGGCAAGTAGCGCCTGCTGTGATGCCTCCAAAAGCACTGACAGCTGAGGCCAATGCGATCTTAGGATGACCTCGAAGGGAGTGTATGACAGAGGCGGCACTTGTTGCAAGGCGCGTCCTATATCGGATAGCAGCGCAAAAAACGCCCGCCATAGCCGCGACAGCTGCAGCACCCATCCAAAGCTTTTTATAGGATTTATGATCGCCCAAAGTCGCTAGGATCTCATCTTCAATACAGGCTGTCCGAAATGTGTAGAGGCTAATCTCCGCTCCTGTCTCCTCAAGTCTCGCGTTGATCTCCTCTTGTAACTCACTCCAATTACGCTCGTTGCAGCGAAGATCAGAGATAAAAGCGAGAAATCGAGCTTCAAGAAGATGCTTATTGCCCCTGTTCCACCTTTTTTTATCCTCAACAAGAACAGCCTCTTTTATTTTTTCCGGAGCACTCTCGGCTTCATTGGTAGGAAAGGCTCCTCCAATTATCTTGTAAACCTTATCTGTAATCTGTTTGCCTTTAATATCCTCCTGGAGGGCAATTAGAACTCTAGCCTCCGATAGGGCGCGTTGAAATGTCTCTGCCATTACCGCTTTGTGTTCTTTAGAAAAGCGCTGATAAGTAGACTTGATGGCCTCCTTCCAATCCCCATCCCCCTGCTTAAGGGCCCAAATAAGAGCGAGAAAATCGGCCTCAAGCGCCTCCCTTGCAGCTCGTGCCCCAAACCTTCTTTTCTCCTCCTGTAGTGTGGCTGTAGCTCTCTCCTCTCCGACCAGCCCTAAGGCAAAATCCTCTTCCACCATTAGGCTCAACTTCTCACTGGCGTGTCCAAAGAGGGCGTCTTGGAAAACCTCAAGCTTTCTCCATTGTTGGGAACTCCGAAGGGAGGCAAGCCACATCTCTACCCGCCTCATGTATTCAAAGCCCTTCTTATACTGATAGATCGTTCCGAGATGCGTCTTAAGAGCTTCATGGTCACTGAGATCGCCTCCACCCTTTGCTACAAAGGCATTAAGTGCTGCCACCGCCTCCCGGAGAGGCCCAGCCTCTTGCCCCTTGCAAAGATAGAGAAGGCCCCCTCCTGCAATAAGCCCACTTGCAGCGGCGCCCATGCTGTAGGGATGTTGCCATAGAGTTGATACTCCAAAGGTTGTTACTCTCTCGCCAAAGCTTGCCAATGGGCCCCGCCATCGAATCGAAGCCACAAGAAGTGTCATAAGAGCTGCAGCCCCACCCAAGATCTTGATCTTACTACGAGAGCCTTGGGTCCCGCTGTGTTGAGGCTCCTCCCCTTCCAATCTGATCTCCAGACGCTCTTCAATTTTTACTTCGAACAGGGCTCTTTCAAATAATTCGCAAATGATTAATTTTTCTTTCTCTTCTAAGGCCTTTCTAGCATTGTGGACTGCTACACCGCGATTCACCTCCCCCCTTTGACTAATGGACCAGAGAAGAAGGTCAAAATCTCTCTCCAACGCCTTGCTACCCCCGAGCCTTCCAATGTCGTTGCCATCTAAATCGGGCTCCTCGTCTGCAAAACGTGCTAATTCTGAAACGCCAAATTGAAATATAGCCTTCCTTAACGCAAGGAGTTTTACCTCCTGATCTGGCTGATCTAAGGCTTGAATGGCCTTACCAAGTATGATGCGGTACTGCCCCCTATCGACGTATAAATTGCGAACTATTGCTACTAAGCGCTCTTCCATAGGTGCTGCTGTGGCTTCATTTTCAGCGTCCGCTTTCGTGTAGATGGTCGTTGTTACAAAGTCATCAAGGTCAGCAGTTGACGCCTTAAGTGGGGCTGGCTCTCGTCGCCAGAGAGAGAGGCTTAACCCACCTGCAACTCCAGAGAGGGTGGTAGCGGCAATGACCCCTTTGAGCCAGCCGTGCTCTTGAATGGCGCGTGATGACGCTCCAGCTACCGCGCTGCTAAGATTTTTTATCGGAAAGTCACGGGCAAAGCGTCCCGCCTGATGGGCGACCCCAGTTAGCTGATGCCGGAATCGAATGGTTGCGAGGGTGACAAGGGTTCCGCAGACAAGAAGCGAGGCTCCGAGCGCTGGGCTACCGGATCCGCAGGAGAGCAGAGCTCCAAAACGCGCGCGGCTTTTAGCACATATACCTTGACTCTCCATGGTGAAACTCTCCATCGTTGCTTCTTCAATTAAAACATGTTAGCGCGAGCAAAGATGAATTATAAAGATCTGTTTGATTTATTTCAACGCAAACAAGAAGAGTGTTTTTATGTAAAGTATTTGACTGCTAAAGAGATGTTCGGTCCGCTCTCCCACCTCTATTCAGCTGTCTTTAGCCAGCAGCGCAGCACCTCAGCAACGCTCCAGGCTTGTGCCATGCACCCCCTGGGGGTATAGGGCTCAACTGCATCAAAGATCTCACTAATTGAGCCAATTCCCGCTTCGCTCAAATGCTTACTAAAACGCTCGAGCAGTGCCCTTGCTGCCTTCACCTCGCCAGGATGTACCCGGAGCCAAGCGTCAATATAGGGGCCAATCAACCATGCCCACACCGTTCCCTGATGGTAGGCGGCATCTCTTGATCGGAGGTCTCCACTATACTTTGTCCTAAAGTCGGGATGATCCATTGAAAGTGTCCGCAACCCGAGTGGTGTCAGCAGCTTCTCTTGGCAAAGCTCCACAACAGAGCGCCAGCGAGACTCTTCAAGTACAGGATAGGGTAGGGAGAGCGCAAAGAGCTGGTTGGGGCGGAAGGCGCTATCATCTCCCTGCTCGCCATCGATCACATCGAAGAGGTAGCCCTTATCTTTGATCCAAAAGCGTTCGTTAAAGGAGGTGTAGACCTGCTCGGCAAGCGATGAGAAGCAGTGGCAGGGCTCTATCTCCTTTTCAAAGAGCATCCACTCCTCCATCAGTTTTAACGCATTGTACCAGAGGGCGTTAATCTCAACTACCTTTCCTCGCCTCGGAGTGACCACCCAATCACCCACCTTCGCATCCATCCACGTTAACTGGTAGCCCTCTGCCCCTTGTTTTATCAGCCCATCTTTTGGATCCATCCCAATGCCAAAGCGTGTACCGTGAACGTGGGCGGCAATGATGCTATTGAGTGTGGGAAGAATCTCTTTGAGTGTCAAACGATCGCCAGTTGTTGCGACATAGCGGCCAACTGCATGAAAGAACCAGAGGCTGGCATCGGCCGTATGATAGAGCCCCTCATGCCTCCCTTCAGGGAACATATTGGGAATTAGCCCCTCTTGAACGTAATCTGCAAAGGTCTTCAAAATCCAGCGCGCCTCTTGAGCGCGACCCGTACAGAGGGTCAGCCCCTCAAGAGAGATCATCGTATCGCGACCCCAATCGGTAAACCAGTGGTAGCCAGCGATCACGGTCCGTATGTCGTTGCCTCCCGCATGAGCTCTCACGATATCTCGCTCGCGACTCTCAGGCGTAATAATAAACTGATCGGCTGCGAGGACAAGCTCGCTACCCATGCCCTCCTTTGCACGTGGAGGGGCCACATTTAAAAGCTGATAACGACGCTCAAGCTCCGCTTTTTTTGCGCTTTTATAGGTTAATGCTTGGATCTTATGCCAAGGCTCAGAGGAGGCAAGAAGGCCAACTTCCGCCCCTTTTTTAAGGTCTATCTGGAAGTGGCCGGAGGTCCAGAGCTCTCCTACCGCTTCATAGCCACGGTTCGATTCAATTCGAAGGAAGATGTTATTAATGTACTTTCCAGAGAGGATGAAGCTGCCATGAGCGCCAAAGATTGTCATCTGAAGAGGGGGAAAATTCCCCCCTTTAATTTCGTAGAACTCACCCATTGCCGTGATCGTATAGGTCTCTTCTAGCGGTAGTTGAACCGGAGCCTCATGCGGGCGAAAGTGGATAGCCGGATGAAGTTTAAGGGTAACCCTCTCTGCACCGGAGAGAATTTTATAGGAGATATAGACCGTGTTCTCTCTATAGACCATAAAGATGCGCTTCTCAAGGAGAACGCCTTCAACCTCATACTGCCAAACGGGAAGCCCATCTTCGAGGTAGAAGGCTCTGAGATAGCGCAGCGCCTCGAGGTTAAGCTCCCCTTCTCTCTTCTCTTCACAGCTTAAGGGATAGCTCTTATCGCCAATCACTACCTCCTCCAGTAGATGGTTGAGTAGAATGGTGCGGCCAAAAGGAGGGGGAAGGGCGGCAACAAGGAGAGCGTGATATTTGCGTGTTACAATTCCAAGGACGGTACTAGATGAGTAGCCGCCAAGACCATTTGTCACAAGCCACTCCCCTCGGAGGAGCTCTTCGCTTAGCGCGCTCTCATCATTCATCAAGGAGGGTGAGAATTTATAATGGGTTCGAATTAACGCGGTCATTGCTTCCTACCCCTTACTCTTTTAGGTTTTAGAATGAGAGCCGTACGTCCTGTCAATCGCCAATTTTCCTTT
>JAKBAF010000084.1 GCA_021809305.1 bacterium | reverse complement strand
GTTCCTGGGCCGATCATGATCACAGGTGTCGATCCATCGCCTGGCAGTGTAAAGGAGTTCGTTGGCTGGATATAGAGAGGAATGGTTGGGGTATTTAGTGGTGCCATCTCGCAGAGATAGTGGGAGCAGACACCAAGGCGCCTGATCTCTCTGCTGGTGTATTGAAGGTTGCGGACGGTGAGGTGGACCTCCTCGCCGACAACCCCCTTTGATGAGGCGATGGAGTAGAAGCGAGGAAGGAGTGGTAGGAGCAGATCGGCGAGCTCTTGGGGTTCAAAAGGAGCTCCCTTCACGCTTTCCAGTAGATCCCACACCTCGTGCTCGTGGAGAAAGTGCTGCAGCTGCTCTCGTCTATCTGGTGCAAAGAGCCCCTCGAGCTCAGCGCGCACAGATGAAGAGCTCGCCTTTTTTGCCAAGGCTCGAAGGAGTGGCCTGCTAGGTGTGCTAATTGTCCCTTTGCGAAGGAGGTACTCGCCAATCGTTAGAGTGCAGTTAGCTCTTGTATCTAGGATGGTCTCATCGCCCCTTAGCCTTGCAGCTATTAAGGTGCGCTCTACAAGCTCCGGAGGGTTTACGGGAAGAATGCCGATGCAATCACCGACTTGATAGTGGAGGTCAGAACCTGTGAGGTCTAGGACAATATGCCACGTCGACCTTTCAGAGGCAGCTCTTGAGAGGGGTAGGCGCTCTTTGATCGAGGCTAGGTAGGGGTTCTCTTTTGTGTAGGTCATCTGGTGAATCGCTTTTTCAGGTCTAGTTTAGTCGTCTAGGAGCAAAGAGTCAAAATTGATGGCCACAGCTTACATTTTTCACCCTCGGCTAAGGGGCAAGTTGTGCTGGTTAATTCGTTATATTCATCCGGTGCTAAGCCTGCGGTACCCACCCCGGGTTACGCTGCGCTCACCCGGGGTATGTACAACAATTTGCACCCCCGAAGTGGGGTGCTGGATTGCTTTGCGGGGCTATACTCATTCAACGCTACGAGTTGTTAGGTTGGTCTAGCGGCTGCTGCTGCGGAGGGGGCTCAACTTTTACAAGCAGGTAGAGTAGAAAAGCAGCTTGCTTTGTAACGATACCGCTTGCGCCAAAGAGTTCATGGTAAAAACGCTCCTTAATGCGCTCGTCATTGCAATGAGCCCAGGTGGATCCTGAGGAGGTGGGGAGTAGTTTGACGGAGGTAAAGTGGCCTAGATCGGTTCTTTGGCCCTCATGACACATCGCAGTTCTGAGTTCATAGATCGCCCGGCTCTTATCCCCCAACTCAAGCTCTAATTGCTCTTCGACATGAATGGGGGCGCCAATTTTTGATCGGTCGAGGTTGGCTTTATAAAGAGAGATCGGCAGGAGTCGAGGAATCGCTTGAGGATCAAGTGCTGCAAAGGCTGTTTTTCCACTCCTATTGCCCCTAACGACTTTTGATTCAAAGAGGCTCTTTACCGATAGCGGCTCTTGAGGGTTGCCAGCTATTGATAGAGTGATAAAGGGAGCTCCATCATCCTCAAAACCATTGGACTTCAGAGAGATGAGCGGCTCCGATATCGAGCGTAGAAATTCGCCCCCTAAGATATAGGTAGCAAAAAAATCAAAGAGCTCAACTGGGTCATGCTGTATTGAGCAGTCGCGCCAATCCAATTGAGAAGCGGTTACTCGGCCTCCGCGCTCTATAAGTTCTTTAAACTCCTGAAGTGCAGATAAAAAAGCCTTTACGTCAGTGGCTTCAATGGTGGGTCTGGCGGGATCCAGATACTGTTTTTGAATAGCGCAAAAACTATTAAAAACTGCTGTATGTGCTCTTGCGATGGGATCCGCATCGCTTTTTAAGGAGCGTTTTTCAAGGGGCTTGTTGAGGAGGGTGAAGATCGTATGCAAGAAGGCATTAGCATAGCAGGTGAACTCTCCTCGCTCTCTTTTGAATGCGGCGCAAAGAGGGTTTTTTGGCTGAATATCAATCTCAAAAACGGATGATAGAAGTGCGCTGATCTTATAGGCGTCGTCTTGATTTAAGATCTTTTCTGTACCTAAGGCTTTGAGTGAGCACTCCGATTTGCCTTTAAAAGAGAACTCAACGGTGGCATCTCGCTTTTGCAGGGCGTCTCCAAGTTCTGCAAACATGGCCTTAGCACACGCTGCAATTAGCGCCTTCTGTTCATTTCCTGGTCGATCGAGTGCTACCCGCTTCCCATTATGGTAGATAGTGACGTAGAAGATCTTCTCGTCGAATTTGACCCATTGGCCATCTTTTGCAACCGTAAAAGGAGACGGAGCGGGCTTTGGGCGCTGAATGGGAGGGGCATCCATAAGAGACCTTTCTATATTAACTATTGAATCGTCTTAATCATGCCTTAATTCGGATTAAATTTCAATTAATTAATATTTATACTTGTTAGGGCGTAGATTACTTTGAACCCTCAGCCTTCATTAGCCCCTCACAACTGCCCGCTTCCCACTGCTTTTTAAGGTCACTCATCTGCTTATTAGAGAGGCCCCCGAGCGCCTCAATGGAGAGGAGAAGGCGGGCTCTTGTGCGCTCTTTCCCCAGCAGTGTCACCGAGTCAAAGAGGGGAGGGCCCTGCCGCTTACCCGTAATCGCAGGAAAGAGTAGGGCCATGACAGCCTTCTTATGGTTAACAGCAAAAACTTCGGCGACCTTGCGCGATGCCATCTCAAGGCCACCGCCGCTCCACGTATCTTCGCGCTCCATCTCCCAGATCATGGCTTGCAAAAGCATAGCTGCCTGATGGGGGGCAAGCCCCTTGGGCGTTAGGAGCTCGACCGAGTATGGGAGGTGGTTGACAAAGAAGAAGCCGCACAAATCCATAAAGTCGCCAAAGGTCTTGATCCGTGTGTGGGCGAGGGGCATCAGCTTTTGCATGAACTCCTCGTTAAAGCCCCACTCCTTGATCCTCTCCCATAGCCCGCCTTCTGGAATCTGCTTAATGAGATACTGCTGGTTGATCCATTCGAGCTTGGCCATATCGAATATCGCCCCCGACCGTCCGATTCGGCTTGGATCGAATGACTTAATAATCGCCTCAAGGGGGTAGATCTCAAGATCCTCTCCCATGCTATAGCCCATAAGGGTCAAAAAGTTCACAAAGGCCTCTCTTAAGAAGCCCGAGTCCCGATAGTAGAAGATCGAGGTGGGGTTTCGCCTCTTTGAGAGCTTCTTCCCGTCCTTACCAAGGAGCAGCGGCATGTGCATAAAGAGAGGGGGCTCCCATCCAAACGCCTCATACAAGAGGATGTGTTTGGGCGTTGAGCTCATCCATTCATCGCCCCGCATCACATGGGTGATCCCCATCAAACGGTCATCGACGACATTCGCTAAGTGGTAGGTGGGAAAGCCATCCGATTTCATCAATACCTGATCGTCAATATCTGCCCAGGGGGTCACCGTCTTCCCTTTAATGGCGTCCTCAAAGACGCACAGGCCTGTAAGCGGCACTTTCAGTCGCACCACATACGACTCTCCAGCACTCTCGCGCTGCTTCACCTCATCATCTGAGAGGTTTCGGTGTCGCCTGTCGTACCCCCCACGGCCACCTGATTTAAGCGAGAGCTCGCGCATCTCCGCCAGCTCTTCGGCCGTTGTAAAGCACTTATAGGCCCTACCCGCATCTAGCAGCTGCTGCACGTGTGCGCGGTAGATCTCCGTTCTCTCCGACTGTCTATAGGGCCCACACGGTCCCCCAACATCTGGCCCCTCGTCCCACTCAATTCCACACCAGCGCAGCGCTCTGTAGATGTTCTCCTCGTACTCGGGTCTGCTTCTCGACTGGTCAGTATCCTCAATCCGCAGGATAAACGCCCCTCCATGGTGCCGTGCAAAAATCAAGTTAAAGAGGGCAATATAGGCCGTCCCCACATGTGGATCTCCCGTCGGCGATGGCGCTATCCTTACTCGAACTGTCATCTTGGTATCCCTAGCTTAAAAGTTGTTATGGTCAGTCCTGGCAGGGGGACTTCGCCCCCTGCACCCCCACCAGTGGAGCAGTGCTCCCCTGGACCCCCCATTATTTGTCTTTGGCTCTAGCACCTCTGCTGCTAAATCTCTAGACCCTAGATTGCTGGCCCTTCGGCCAGCAATCTAGGTTATTCGGTAATTTGTACCAATGCAAGAGCTTGTGTTGCCAACTGTGAATATCTACACGAGCACTACCCAGTAGCGAGGGAAAATATGGTGACAAACACAAAAACTTTGCTTGTCTCATTATCCAGGAATCTTGCTACACTTTGGCCTCTATCAGGAACGACCTCAAAACACTACTTAAAAGGAGATTGCTATGGAAGGTCAAGCAGGAGTTGGGCATGCAGAGAGGAGCAGTGCTGGGGGTGGGACGTATCTGAGTGAAAGCCGTCCAAGTAGCGATACCGAGAATCGAACGGGGGATATTTTTAACTCATTCGCCACTAAATATCCCGTGCAAAAACCTGCACTAGAAGAGAAGTTAGAGAAGCTGGCCCCTCAAAAGGCCCTCGAGAAGCTGCTCGCCAAGTACGAGGCGAAGCCGCTTCCTAAAAAGCTTGTAAAAGAGATTACATCTCTCTTTTTGGATCCCAGCCACACCTCAATTGAACTTTTCAATAAGCGCATCGATGCGCAAGGAGCGAGGGCACTTGCAGAGGCTCTTGCTAATCACTTTGCAGTTGACACCCTCTACCTCGAATTTAATAGCATCGGTGCTGAGGGAGCGAGGGCTATCGCTGAAGCTCTTGCCACCCACCCCTCCATCACGTCGATGGACATCTCTGACAATAACCTCGGGGAAGAAGGGGCTAAGGCTATGGGCAAAGTTCTAACCACAAACTCCTCTCTCAAAAAGCTCTTCCTCGCAGGCAATCACCTGGGTGATGAAGGAGCGCGCGAGGTAGTAGCGGCTCTTGGCTCTAACCATACCCTCACCAAGCTCAACCTCTACGGCAACGAGATCGGTGACAAAGGGGCCGAGGCGATAGCTGAGGCCCTTGGCGATCACTCCTCGCGCCTTAAGATTAATCTTGGTGGCAACTGCATCACCGCTGACGGAGCTAGGGCCATATTTCAAGCAGTTGCCACAAACTCCTCGCTCATTAAGATCAATCTCATGGACAACAAAATCGGCAGTGAAGGAGTTAAGGCTGCTTCTTAGATTAATAAAATTTTGGGAAATTGACGCAAAGATCGCAAATAAAATTCCAGAATACCGGCGGGGCCGGTATTCTTCTCCTCCCTAAACGATTGGGGGTGCAGGGCCGACTCGGCCCTGCCGGGGGGCCAGGGGCGAGTAGCCCCCGGCGGGGTTTGGAGCGGGCCTCACTTTAAGCGGCGAAGGGCTCTTTGAGACCGGGCCTTGCGCTTTGGTGGTTGAGTGAGGAGAGGAGGTCTTTGACGATGGCAACGGCTTCATCTTTTTGGAAGTCGGGGAAGCGGGTTTCGCTATCTGCGGCTTCGATCTTGGCCTCGGTTGAGCCTTTGAGGAGTGTCAGGTAGCGTTGGAAGCCTGCATTGGAGGCCAGACGCGCGGCTGATCTCTCTTTGAGCAGGGGGAGGTATTGGCGATAGAGGAGAACCTTCGGTTGGAGGTCGAAGCGGTAGCTCCGCTTGATCTCTTGCCTGTAGGGGTAGGGGATATCATCTAACTCATCGGAGAAGTTCTCTTTGATTTGGTCGGGGGTAAGGGGGAATTTGGAGTAGCGCTCACCAACCTCGAGCTCCGATAGGGGGCCTGGGACGACGATATCGGATAGGACGCCAATGAGTTGTGGGCTGCGGCCTGAGACGGTGTAGTAGATGCCTCGTGTGACCTTCAGCTCGCCTTTGGGGTTGATGGTACCTTTGTCTGAGGAGTCGATTGTGGAGGTCTGATAAGTGCCTTTACCATAGGTTGTGGGGTCACCGACAATGAGGGCAGATCCATAGTCTTGGAGGGTGCCGGCGACGATCTCGGAGGCGGAGGCGCTCATGCGGCTGACGAGGACGACGAGGGGGCCTTGATAGGCGATGTTGGAGTCGGTGTGACGCAGGTGG
>JAKBAF010000083.1 GCA_021809305.1 bacterium | reverse complement strand
GATTACAGAGATCGATCCGATCTGCGCCTATCAGGCTGTGATGGAGGGGTATCAGGTCGTTCGGATGGAAGAGGCGGCCCCTGTTGGGGATATCTTTATCACAGCAACTGGCTGCCGCGGCATAATCCGCGCCGAGCATTTTGAAGCGATGAAGGATGGGGTCATTTTGTGTAATATCGGCCATTTTAACGTCGAGATCGATGTTGAGTGGCTCGAGCGGCAGTCTCACATCACCGAGCGCCCAATAAAGCCACAGGTCGATCAATTTGTCTGGAGAGAGTCCGGGAAATCACTACTCCTTCTTGCAAGAGGGAGGCTTGTCAACCTCGGTTGCGCCGCCGGCCACCCCTCCTATGTGATGTCTAATTCATTTACCAATCAGGTCCTTGCTCAAATTGAGCTGTGGACAAAACCTGAGCTCTATGCGCCGGGGGTCTACCGACTGCCAAAGGAGCTAGATGAGAGGGTAGCCCTCCTTCACCTTGAAAAGTTAGGGGTGCAGCTGACCCGGCTGACGCAAGAGCAGGCGGAGTATCTCGGCGTCTCGCCTGATGGGCCCTACAAACCCGATCACTACCGATACTAGTCAACAATATGAAGTTCTACACCTATCGCAGTTATGATAATACCCCCGGCAAGTAGCCCAATTATCCAGAGAATGGGCCTCTTTCCTACCTCTCTTCCCAAAATAAAACCAACCACTCCCAATATCGCTAGTGAAATTGAAAAGGTGAACCAAGGGAGTGTAGGAATGATTGCCGCGATAAGCAGCGGAAAATAGGCCCCAACAAATCCGGCAACCCCCGAAATGGCGGCATCTACAAACGAGCTAACGAGTATCTTTCTTCCGAGAACTGTATTGATCAGTTTTTTAGATGAAGCAAGATTAAGCTCTCTTCCTTGTCGAAGCAGCTTGCCGCGAAGTTCCGCGTATTTAGCTACAAAGAAAACAAATATACCGGAGGCAAAAGAGGCAATGGCGACTCGCAGAGCTAAACCGTAATCCGCAGTTGCGCCAGGTTCCAATAGTCGGCCAGCTGTTAAGGTGAGGGCCGTCAATATGCCATCAATGAACCCGAGCAAAAATGGGAAGCCTTTTTGCCGTATTGTCAAAATTACCTCTTTCTTTCAACAAGGTTGACAAGCTTCTCGCCAACGACAAGTTCATCAACGCTATGAACAACTGCTCCGGTCTCTTCGATACTCGCCATAACTTTCTTATGATCGAATCCATCTCCTTCAATGGTGATGATCAATCCAATGGTCTCCATATCGATGTCATTAACGGTGAGATTGGCCCCTTCAACCCCAGGGACCTTTTGAATTGCCTCAGCTATTTCAAATAGGGTCGGAGCTTCGGCTGTTTTATCGACATCTAGCACCATTCTTTTAACTTTCATTGCGATAAACCCCTGCTTTTATTTTATTAAATCAAACAATTGGAAAAATAGATCGCGGCACGTTAGTTTGAGCCGCTTAAGCCACTAGAGTACGGGCTGCAACTACTCTTCTTCGCACCATTACGACCTTCCATTAGCAGAGCCTCTCTAATGATGTCAAACTCGCCTTGCGATAATTATAAATACAAATTGATAATCAATCGCATTTTACTTCAATTATTATCTGAATTTTGATATACTGTTGGATATAAAAAAATAAGGTTTATTAAAATATGAGCCAATCTGCGCATTTTGATCCTAACCGCAGACCCGATCCTCTCCTCCATGAAGCAAGTCCTCTCTTCCGAGAGGATGATGAAAGGCTCATCCCACGCGTTACAAGAGCTGCGATTCCCTTCCTTAATATGTACAGACCGCTTGAGGTCGTAACAACGACCCTCTTTGGAGGACAGAAATGTTGGGCCTTAGCTCGCGAGACCGTCGAAGCCTACAGAGAGGGCCACTACATTGAGGGGACAAAGAAGAGTTGCCATTTAGCCTTTACCGTTGCCTCGCTTGTCTTAACACTCTATCGGCCGAAATCGGGGATGGTTCTATCCCTCGGCGGCCATCTCATCTGCAACATCAAGGAGGGAGCCCGTGCCCTGCAAGCCGGCGAGACGGAGACGGCGACAAAGCTCGCCGGACGCTCTCTTAGCACACTCCTCTATCTCGCCTCAGCCGTCTACCAATCCCCAGAGCTGCTAGCTCTCTCTCTTACCGCTCAAACCATAACCGAGGCTAAAGGGTCAATTGATGAGTTCAAAAGGGGGCGCGTTCTTGAAGGAATCGCTAACTTAGCTCTAGCTCTTATCCGAGGCTATAGCGCCTCCATCCAGATCAAGACGGCCCACCGGGAGTGGTTTGGCCGCGATCTGCATCCTGAAGAGTTTAACTCTCTTCTAGCTGAAATAGATGAGATGCGAAAAGAGCCCGGAAGAGGCGATCAGCTCATTGACTTCCAAGAACTTCTAGCAAAGGGCGGCTATAAGAGCCGACTAGAGGGATTGGATGGTTCGGAGAGAGATTTTACTAAGATCCGCTTTTCTGCATTAAAAATTGATTCCTGCAACTTCTCTTCGAGCTCTTTTCAAGGCTCCCTCTTTGATCGCGTCACCATCTTAAACTCCAACTTCAGTGACAGCAATTTTATCCATTCCCTCTTCTCTAACTCCACATTCGATGGGAGCGACTTCTCAGGAAGCCGATTTAACTACGCCTCACTCTTGGACTCTACGGTTCAGAGCTGCAATCTTGGTAGCGTAGAGTTCAATGACGCTCAATTAAGCGGCGTCCACATCAGAGAGTGCTCTCTTCTTGAAACCAACTTCTTCCGCGCCAGGGCTCCTGACTCAATTCTCGAAGAGTGCGACCTAACCGATACGCTTCTCTTGAACGCTAAAGCGGATTTTACCATTCGAGGCGGCTCCCCTCACCGGATCACCAGACCTGTGGTGGGCCTTTTATACGATTTTAGAAAGCCCCAAAGCGGCATGCGTTTTACCAATTACACCTTTCGCCGGCTCAAAGAGATGGACGTAATTCGCCTCCGATTTGATGCCGTTCCCGAAGCAATTGATGAAAATCTGCTAAAAGCAGAGGTCGCAGGGCTCCTCGAGCAAATCAGCCAAGAGAGCCTTGCGGGCGAGAGCATTCCTCAAGCGCTCCTGCGACGAGCGGAGCCTGGCTCCCAAATTGCAGCCCTTGCAGCCTATACAAGAGATGTTCTGAGCCACGTCGATGGAGTCGTTCTTCCAGGTGGAATGGATATCGAACCCGAATTTTATGGCGATACTCTTCGAGCGCCAAGTGAATTGGAACCTTACCCTGTTGGAGGGGGGCCAGCGGATCTAATTGAGCCCTCTCCTGGTCGCAGCATCTCAGAATACTCGATCTTCGATTACGCCTACGCAGAAAAAATTCCTACTTGGGGCATCTGCCGCAACTTTCAACAGATGAACGTCTTTTTTGGCGGAAGCCTCTCCCAACACGTCCCTGGCCATAAGATCGTCTTCCAGGAGCTTAAAGTGCATACAAACAGCGCCGAAGGAAGGCGAATGCAGGAGATTTTTGGTGACAGTCCAGAATTCTACTCCTCACACCATCAGGGGGTAAAAGAGGTTGGGGAGGGGCTGGAGGTGGTCTTCTCCTATGATAGCCTGCCAAAGGGCGCCATCAGAGGAGATGCTCCTATGATGGGCACTCAGTTCCATGCAGAGCTCTTTTTGCCTGAGAATATAGAAAAGCCTTCCTCTTTCCATGAGAATAATCGCGGTGTCTTCCGCTTCTTCTTGAATTGGGTTGAAGAGCGACGAGCCAGCCTAGGTAAATCTTCTGGCTAGCAGCTCATTATAAATAAAAAGTTATTTTTATTTATATACTCAACAGTGTCTAATTAAAAATTACATCAATTTCATATATTTTATTTATTCCCCTCACATATTCGATTTTACTTCAGTTGCTGCCGCGATTTCATTATACTACACTCTATAAAAATTAAGGCTGATAGAAGATATGGCCACCTCCACACAGCTCTACTCCCACTACCCCGGCTCGGTCAATCAAGAATCAAACCCTGACAGCCCTCAATCGGCAAGGCAGGGCAGCGCGACAATGGCCCTCGGCGCCGGGGAGCGCTATGTAGTGAACCGAAGCGACCTATTTGACGCTAATAGGCGGCCTGATCCAAACCTATACGATCCAAGCCCTCTCTTTCGCGAAGATGATGCGAGACTCATTCCTCGCATAGCGAGAGCTTCCATCCCTTTCCTCAATATGTATAAACCGCTTGAGATCGCGACCGGAGCGGTCTTTGGCGGCCAGAAATGCTATATGATTGGCCGAGAGGCAATTGATGCCTTCTCCGCAGGAGAGGTAGGTCGCGGCGCAAAAAAGAGCGGTGAGCTCGCCTTCAATGTAGCAACACTTGCCCTCCTCTACTTTAGACCAAAAGCTGGCATTCTTCTTTCTGTGGGTCGCCAGCTTGTCGCCAATATTAAGGAAGGTGTGGCCTCTCTGCGAGAGGGACGCAATGATGAAGCAGCGGTGCAAGCCGGGCGATCTCTTAACAACCTCCTCTATCTTGCCTCCACTCTCTATCGATCTCCGAAGCTTCTAGCCCTCTCTCTTCTAGCCCAGACCGTGGCCGAAGCTAAGGGATCAATCGATGAATTTAAGCGGGGTAAAATACTTGAGGGGATTGCGAGCTTAGCTCTCGCCCTCATCCGCGGCTACAGCGCTTCAGGGCAGATTAAAACGGTCCATCGCGAGTGGTTTGGTCGAGAGCTAAATGGAGAGGAATTTAACTCTCTTCTCGCTGAAATTGAGGAGATCCGAAAGGAGCCAGGAAGGGGTGATAAGTTAATCGACTTCCAGGAGCTGCTGGCAAAAGGAGGCTACAAGAGCCATCTAGAGGGGCTAAATGGCTCCAATAGAAACCTCGATAAAATCCTCTTCTCCTCGCTAAAAATTAACTCATGTGACTTCTCGCAATGCACATTCCAGGACTCGGTCTTCGATCGAGTTACGATATTAAATTCAAACTTTACTGGCAGTGGTTTTATTCACTCCATCTTCTCCAATTCAACAATTGAGGACTCTAACTTCACATCCTCTTTCTTTAACTACGCCTCTCTCTCCGACAGCACCATTAAGCATTGCAATCTTGAGAGCGCTGAATTCAATGACGCCCTACTCTCTCGCATCCATTTCAAGGAGTCCAAGCTCCTTGAAACCAATTTTTTCCGAGCCCGAGCACCCGGCTCTATCCTCGAAGAGTGCGATCTTACCGATACGCTCTTGCTTGGAGCAAAAGGCGATTTTACCCTTCACGGCGGCACGCCCCATCGCATCACACGGCCGGTCATTGGCCTTCTTGTTAGATTCAAAGATCAAAGGCCAATGGCAAAGCTCACAACACGCGGTCTTAAAGAGATGAATGTCATTCAGCTCAGATTTGATGCGGTTCCTGGGGAGATTGATCAGGACTTGCTTACACAAGAGGTTGCGGAACTGTTGCAAGAGATGCCGCATATCCGAGGCGAGGGTGAGAGCATTCCTATGGCTCTTCTTCGGGGGGCAAAACCCGGCTCTCAGATCAGCGGAATGCAGGCCTATGCAAAAGAGGTCTTGCAACATGTCGACGGTGTCATTCTTCCTGGCGGAGATGATATCGAACCTGAACTGTACGAGCAGCAGCGCGAGCCGCTGACAAAGACCGACCCCAATCCTAGCCGCAGCATCTCTGAATATGCGATTATTAAAGAGAGCCACGAAAACAAGATACCCACCTGGGGCATCTGTCGTAATTTTCAACAGATAAACCTCTTTTTTGGAGGCAATCTCAATCAACACGTCCCTGGTCACAAACAGGTGGTCCAGTCCCTCGATGTTCATGAAGACAGCCCATTGACCCCGATCATAAAAGAGATCATCGGCGACAACCGCCATTACTACTCATCGCACCACCAGGGGGTCGATAGGGTAGGAGAGGGGTTTGAGGTCTTGCTCTCCTTTGAACGCGTTCCAAAAGCGGTTATGCGAACCGACAGCCCTATGATGGGGACACAATTCCATCCAGAGGCCTTTATCAAAGCTGAGGAGTCTGGGATACCTACATTCTTCGATGGTAACTGCAACTTTTTCCGCTTCTTCCTCGGGTGGGTCGATCTGCGCCGAA
>JAKBAF010000082.1 GCA_021809305.1 bacterium | reverse complement strand
CCACTATTGCAGAGGTGGAGCGGGCACACGATCTTGGCGCCGATTCGGTGAATATCGTTGCCCCCTACTACAACAGACCGACGCAGAAGGGGCTCTTTCACCACTTCGAGGCGATCTGCGCAAAAGGGCTACTCCCCGTCTGCATCTACAACATTCCAAGCCGCACAGGGGTCAATATCGAGCCTCTAACGCTGCGCGAGATTGCTGCGCTGCCAGGGGTGATCGGTGTGAAGGAGTCGTCTGGCAACGCGGTGCAAATGGCCGAGATCCTCCACCATTTAAGGGGTGAGGAGATGGCGTTTAGTGTGCTGAGTGGCGATGATGCGATGACACTTCCCCTGATAGCTCTTGGAGGGGATGGCCTTGTCTCCGTTTTGAGCAACTTGCTTCCAAAAGAGGTGGGAGCGATGGTGCGGGCTGCACTTAATAACAGGTGGAGCGAAGCAAGAGATCTCTACTACGAGCTCCTACCGCTTATTAAGGCGATCTTCTTCGAGACAAATCCCATCCCGATTAAAGAGGCGATGACCCTCTGCGGTATGGCGGCGGGCCCCTGCCGGCTCCCCCTAACGCCTATGAGCGAGCCCCATAGAGCCAGCCTGGAAAGGCTTTTGCTCGATGCTGGGGTCATCCGGATGATGGCTCCTGTTCCAAGATGAAACGCGTACGGGTTGGTCTCCTCGGTTGCAGCGGAGTTGTGGGCCAAAACTACTTGGTAAGGCTCCAGCACCACCCCTGGTTTGAGGTGACCTTTTTAGCAGGAGGCGATGGCTCTCGGCAAAGACTCTTTGGGGAGGTGGTGCGCGAGAGAGGAGCTTTTGGCGAATTCTCTCCAGCCATCGCGAACCTCCCCCTCTTTGGTGTAGATGATACAAAGGAGGTGGAAGAGCGGTGCGATCTGCTGATCTCCTGCATTGGTGAGCGCGCAATTGCGGCCAAGTGGGAGGCGTTCTACGCTTCAAAGGGGCTTATCGTGATCTCCAACACCTCCGCCCATAGAGAAGTTTCCGATGTCCCCGTTATCATTCCTGAGATCAACCCCGACCATCTCGGAGCGCTCCACCTCCAAAGAGAGCGATTTGGAACCGATCGAGGAGGGATTGTGACAAAACCCAACTGCACCGTCCAATCCTACCTCACCCCCCTCTTTGCCCTTCATACGCGCTTCAGGTTAAAGAGGATTATCGTCACAACGCTGCAGGCGGTGAGCGGCGCTGGGTATCCCGGCGTCTCCTCACTTGATATGATCGATAATGTCATCCCCTACATTGAGGGCGAGGAGGAGAAGAGCGAGCGCGAGCCCCTAAAGATCTTGGGCAGTCTTACACAAACAGGTATTGCCCCACTTGAAGGGGTGAAAATTGCTGCCCACTGCAACCGCGTACCGGTCCTCCATGGACATACCGCTTGCGTCTCTGTAGAATTTGACACCCCACCAGATCTTGATGAGGTTAAAGAGGTGTGGCGGAGCTTTCGTGGCCTGCCGCAAGAGCTTAATCTTCCGTCAGCTCCACACCACCCCATATGTGTGCGAGATGAGGTCAATCGGCCGCAGCCAAGGCTTGATCGAGAGACAGAAGGTGGAATGAGCGTTGTTGTCGGCAGACTCCGCCCCTGCCCGGTCCTTGACATCCGCTTTGTGGCTCTCACACATAACGTGATCCGCGGTGCTGCAGGCGGGGGAATTCTTAACGCTGAGCTGATTGTAAAGAGTGAATTTTGGGCATGAAGCGGCGCATTGAAATGGCCACCCTACAGGGAAGCTACCTCTTTCCTGAGATTGAGAAGCGCAAAAACGCCTATCTTGTGAACTATCCAGAGGCGCCACTCATCAGCTTGGGCGTTGGCGATACAACAGAGCCGCTCCCAACACTTGTCGCAGAGGCTATGGGTGAGTACGCACGCGGGCTTGGGGCAAGAGAGAGCTATAGCGGCTATGGACCCGTTGAAGGGTGGATAAGCCTTCGTGAGGCAATAGCTGACCGGCTCTATCAGGGAAGAGTTGCGCCAGATGAGATCTTTATCTCAGATGGGGCGAAGTGCGATCTTGGGCGACTTGGCCTCCTCTTTGGACAGGAGGCGAGGGTTGCTGTGCAAGATCCTGCCTACCCAGCCTACGTTGATGCCAGCGTGATCATGGGGCAGGGTGGCACCTTTAATGGGCGTGGCTACAGTCGCATGCGCTACCTCTCCTGCACCCCAGAGAACGGCTTCTTTCCTGATTTGGAAGGGGCAGATGATATCGATGTGGCCATCATCTGCTCTCCTAATAATCCAACGGGGGCCGTTTTGAAGCGGGAGGAGCTTGAGCGCCTTGTCAGCTGGGCGCGGCAGAGAAGAGTTACTATTGTCTACGATGCGGCCTACGCCGCCTACATTGCAGACCCAGATCTTCCACGCTCCATCTATGAGATTGGGGGGGCGCATGAGGTGGCAATTGAGGTGGGCTCCTTCTCAAAGCTTGCAGGCTTTACCGGGGTGCGACTCGGCTGGACGGTAGTCCCTGACCGCTTGCGCTATGAGGATGGCAGATCGGTTCAAGCAGACTGGCGGCGGCCCATCTCGGCCTATTTAAATGGGCCTTCAAATATCGCCCAAGCAGGCGGGCTCGCCTCTCTTAGAGAGGGGTGGGGGGAGCTACAGGAAGGTATCGCCTTCTACCGGGAGAACGCCCTTATTTTGCGGAGGAGGCTAGTTGAGTTAGGAGTGAAGGTCTACGGCGGCTCAAATGCCCCCTTTGTCTGGGCCCACTTTCCGGGAAGAAACTCATGGGAGCTCTTTGATCAGCTGCTCTCTAAAGCGCACCTGGTGACAACACCTGGTGCTGGCTTTGGCCCTGCCGGTGAGGGTTTTGTGCGTCTCAGCGCCTTTAGCAGTCGGGAGAGAATTGAAGAGGCGGCAGGCCGCCTTGCCGCCCTTTTTGAGGCTTAATCATTGTGATGCTCGAAGAGGTCAACCTTCTGATCGAAAGCATACGAAAGTCTACCATCTTTACGCTCATCTGGTTGCAGCCACTTTGAGTTTTTACCCAGTTGCAATCCGTTCGATGCTAGTGCTCTAAGTAGATAGGGTCTTACCCTTCCGCAGAAGGCATTGTAGGACTTATTCGCTTCATACTGAACCACAACAAACAGAGATCTATATGGTTCGGTATAGAATGCATTACAAAAATCATATTGATTCCCTAACATACCGTAGTCAGTGAGGCTATAGCCAGCTTTGCCTCTTTCCACCTCTCCATCATAATAGATGAAAACGCGCCTTCCTTCGTTATAGGTTTTACAAAAAGCGAGAACAACCCCGATATTAATCTTGCTTGTATCGAGATCAAGTTGCTTGATGAAAAGATCTTTCCCACTTCCATTTTGAGCCTTGCTAATTAGTTTTGGAGTGTTATAGCCAATCTTGAAATTAACTGAAAGCAATCCTCTTCATGCAAGCCAACCCTGGATTAAAGCGTGCGATCTGTGCCAAATTACCGCAAAAAGGGCCAGAATTTTTCAAACCACCTACCTATCATAGTGCCCTCCTACAAATCACACCGAAGATGCGTCTGACGATTGCCTTATTCCAGAGCACACCCGAAGGGTGTGCTGGAACTTAGCCCCGGGTGAGCGAAGCGTAACCCGGGGTATGTCGGAAACAAGGATCGTACCCCCGAAGTGGGGTACCGGAAACCTTCGTGTAACGCGCCTCTACGGCAGTAAAGACAGAAAACCTAGCTACCAACATTTTGCTATCAATAGCGGCGCAAATCCATGTGATTTTTTAAGCTTCAATTCGCTCGAATTGGGCTGCGCCACCCGTGGGCAGTACATATGATCTTCTTGGAAGGACCTCACCGCCTTTAAGCCTAGGCGGCATCCCAGGGAGCCACTCCTCCATCGGAGGACCTCCATCTTGCTGCAACCAAGCTGTGTGTGTTGCAATCAACCGCAGCCCCTCATGAGTTAATGCCGCATTTAGATAGGGTTGCACGCGTTCGCAGAAGGCATTGTAGGACTGGTGCATTTTGAGTTTTAGAGTTTCCCCTTTATACCCTTGATAGAAGGGACCATAAAAACCTCCTAACGTTTCTAAGTCAGAGGAGGGAGCTCCCTCTGCATTTCCCCCATAAGCGAAGACACGCCTTGCTTCATTGTAGCTTTCACAAACGGAAAGAATGGCACGGATACCTAGCCCGTCAGTCTTAAGCGAAACACCATCAAATTTAAATATCTCGCATCCGATCCCTTTATCTCTCTTAAGATTGCGCATGTCGAGACTCTTAAGAAACAGATCAACTGCACAAAGCGCTAACTCCATTTCCTGGCGCCAAAGAGCAAGAACTTGTTCGTCTCTCCACTTATAAGGATGTTCCCCGATAGCTGCACGCCGATTCTGCTGCAACTCACCGTGCTTTTGCAGGACGGCTTCAACTGCCTCCTGATAACTTTCGGGGGTTGGAAGGAGTTCAATTTCCAGCCCAGGACCGCGCAATGTCTTCTGCATCGAGGATGCCTCCCCATTCCAGTAGAGAAGAGCGCCGCGCAGACCCGCGCAAGCAAGCGCTACTGGTGGAAGAAGATAAGCGCTTCTCTGCACCCAAGGAGAGGAGAATTGCAAGGGGTACTTTCGCTTCAAAATGAGCAGAGCGGCTGATAGGGCGCCACATAAACCCACTCCGACAGCTGTACAGATATTGCCCGTTTGGTTCGGGTTGTCCCGCGAAAAGATCTTTCCCACTTCCATTTTAAGCCTTTCTACTTAGTTTTGAAAAATTATAACCAATCTTGGAATTAACTTAAAGAGAAGTTGTTGAAACTGGAACCTTTAACTCTGCTGCTCAAACGGCCTTCCTGAATTGATTTACCGTCAAAGGCAGATATGAAACAGCACCACTATGATGTGTATCTGGCACCAGCCACTTTGAGGTCTTATTAATCTGCAAATTATTGGCAGTTAACGCGGCGGCTAGATAAGGTTGCATGCGCCCACAGAAAGTATTGTATGACGCTCTTGCATCGAATCGCACGCGATTCGGGGGCTCACTACCCAAAGCCTCGTCAAGCTCATCAGGGAGCGGGGCCTCACTATAGAATGGAGAATAGTAGCTCTCTATATTTTGTTTGAATAGAGGAGGCGCCGGTGTATTAATACCAGGAGAGCCCCCTTCCTCTTCGTGATACACGAAAACACTTCTTGCTTCATTATACGTTTCACAGAAGGAGAGAACCGCACGGATACCAACCCCATCGATCTTAAGCGCAACGCCATCGAATTTAAATATCTCGCACCCGATCTGCTCTTCAGTGGTAAGTTGGCGAATTTTGAAGCTTTCAAATAGAAGATCGACCACACATTGAGCCAATTCCATCTCCTTACGCCAAATCTCAAGAACTTCCTTGTTATGCCACTGCTCAGGATCGTCTCCGATCTTAAGCCGCCGAGTTTCTCGGAAACGGCTCTGAAAAGTTAGGACTTCATCAATTGCGCTGCGATAGCTTTCTGGGGTTGACACGAGTTCAATGTCGAGCTCCATTAGATGCAATTTCTCTTGAATTGCTCTTCCCTCGGGGCTTATCTCCGCCGGTGGCGGGTCTGAGACCACGCCGCTTCTGTAGAGCAGGGCGGCGCGCAAGCCCGCACAAGCAAGCGCTGCTGGTGGAAGAAGGTAGGCGCTTCTCTGGACCCAAGGAGAGGAGAATTGCAAGGGATACCTTCGCTTCACGATGAGCAGAGCGGCTGATAGAGCGCCACATAGACCCACCCCGATAGCAGCACAGACGTTGCCCGTTTGGTTCGGGTTGTCCCGCGAAAAGATCTTTCCCACTTCCATTCTAAGCCTTCCAATTTAGAGGCATTATAGTCAATCTTGGAATTAACTGAAATGGAATAGATTTTTCAATTAATGGGCGTATAGCCAAGAATAGCGGTAATTGACTCAAGGGTGATCGCCCCTACTCGCAAAACCCTCCACCTATCTGAGGCAAAGAGGAGGATCGTTGAGGCTACGCCGCAAGCGCCCCCCTCCTCTTGTAATATGGGAAAGTCAGCGCCAAATTCCGCCTCGATGGCCGCACGTGAGTTCAAAGGCGGGCTTCCTGATCGATTGGCCGACGTAACCGCAAGAGGGCCAGTCTCTAAGAGGAGCTGCCGGGTAAGAGGTGAGTCTGGGATGCGAAAGCCAATACTTCCATCTCGTGAGCGAACGAGCCTCGATGTCGTTTCGCAACAAGCGGGAATAATAAGGCTTAAACCCCCTGGCCAAAATGCAGTGGTCAGTTCTGCAAACTTAAA
>JAKBAF010000081.1:475-6320 GCA_021809305.1 bacterium | reverse complement strand
AGACAGCAAAGACAAGGATTGCCGAGGCGCCAACTCGCGCAAAGAGGCGGGTGCGGCGGCTCTGCAAAGGTGTGGCAAAGCGACCGTAGACCCATCCAGCAATAGAGAGTAGAAAGAGGGCTCCGAGCAGGAGAATCAAGCCATTATCTGACTGGACCTCAGCATGAAAGACCCAGAGGAGCCAAAGTATCGTGGCAAGTAGGAGAAAGCCCATTAACTGCTTAAAGGTGACCATCCAAGGTCCGGGCTTTGGCAGCCATCGCATCAGCTTAGGAAAGAAGGAGAGAAGGAGGTAGGGGGAGGCCATTCCAAGAGCTAAAGAGGTAAAGACGAGCATGGCAAGGGGTGTGGGAAGGACAACGGCGACGCCCAAGGCAGAGGCGAGGAGGGGGCCTGTGCAGGGGGTGGCGACAATTGTTGCAAGGACGCCACTTAAGAAAGCGCCGACAGCACCCGATTTGCCTTGAACCTTACCCCCAACTGCAGCAAAGGAGGTGCCAATCTCAAAGACTCCAAGAAGGCTGAGGCCAAAGAGAAAGAGGGCCATAATCAAGAAGGCAACAAAGCCCGGCTCCTGAAGCTGAAAGCCCCATCCGATGACCTCGCCATAGGCGCGCAAAACAAGGAGAAGGGCGCCGAGAACCCAGAAAGAGACGACAACGCCGAAGGAGAAGAGGAGGCCGTGGCGGATCGACTCGCGCCGAGAAGAGCCTGCAAGGTTAATAAAACTTAGAACCTTAAGGGAGATTACTGGGAGAACGCAGGGCATTAGATTGAGGATGGCGCCTCCCGCAAAGGCAAGAATGAGTGTGAGAAGCAGCGTGCCAAGTGAGAAGGCCTCCGCAATTGAGGCTGATGAGGAGGTGGGTGTCATCCCGCTTCCTAAAATAGTGTTGATCGAGAAGGTGTGCTGGACCCCAGTAGCATCGGCAACGAGGACGAGCACCCCCCTCACTCCCTCACCAAAGTCCCCTCCATCCGTAAGGGCTGGTAGGGCCAAAGAGAGCTGCGAGCGAGTCTGGGTTAATTGGTGAGGAGCATGGGTATCAATTACCCCCTCAACCTCTGGGAAGAAGTAGCCACTCTGAAAGGTAGTTCCTGGGTGGGGAGTCTCAAACTCCAGTAGGAAGGTCCCCTCCGAGTGCACAGCCGAGACTCCCATGAGTTGTTTGGGGAGCTCTCTTTTTGCCGACTTAATTACGCCACCCCATTTGGGGTGGGGAAGAGAGGCTCCTTCGATGACCTTGAGATCGAGCGAGCCGGTATGATTTCCGGGAACGCAGAGCTCCTTACAAGCGAGCCAGCTTACATTGGCTCCTACGGAGACCGACTTGCCAAGGGTGAGATCTTTTGGAGGGATAATTTCGGCAAGGAGGGTCAAGGACTCTTCATAGCCGAAGGCGATCATGTCATGATCTGTGAATTTTTTTGGCGCAGGCCAATGAACCTCTCCTAAAGTGAATCCTTCAGGCAGCTCCCATTCAACACTTGTTGGAAATCCGATCTCACCGGGATTCTTCCAGTAGACGTGCCATCCTTGGCCAAGTTTAAAGTGAACGCCGATCCAGAAGGGCTCTCCCGCCTTGATCCCATCAATTTCGGGCAGCAGGGTGACCTCAACTGGTATCTCAGAATTAGAGTCATGTAGGGATGAGCTTGCGACGAGCGGGGCGGCACTAAGTGGGGTTGTAGTGAGACCAGCCGAGAGCGTGGCTACACAGAGAAGAAGAAGGACCCATAGCTTGTATTTTACTTTCATTTCTCTTCTCCTATGCCTTTTACTGCAGTTGCATTGCTTGACAGTCGAACTCTCCTCCCTCTAAAGTTGCGACCTAAAGCTACGCCAAATGCAAGATCTAAACCAGAGAGTTTATACGTTATGCTTCTAGGAAGCAATCCTTTTTTTTCTGCCTATAGGGAGTCCGACCTATTTGGCCAAGCGATTTTTATTGGCCTTTTTCTACTTTCCATCTTTTCGTGGTTGATTATTCTCTTCAAAGTAGTCGCTCTACGAAGAGTGAGAAGGGGAGCCTCTTATTTAATGCGCTCTCTCCCCCAAAAGGGAGGAAACCCCCTTAATTGGCAGCCAGAAGAGGGGGCCTTCTTGCCTCAAAATTACAACCTTTTTCTTGAAGTATATCAAACTCTCCAAGAAAAATGCATTGAAATTTTGAATAAGAATCATATGGCTCAGGCCGAAAAGGGAGAGGTGCACGCGCTCCTATCAGCGTCCGATATCGACCTTATCGATGCTCAAATCGAGATGGCGATTGCGGATCGTAGTATTCATCTTGAGAAAAACCTCTTCTTTCTCGGGACGACGGTGGCTCTTGCCCCCTTCCTTGGTCTTCTTGGAACCGTATGGGGCATCTTGATCACCCTCTCAGAACTTAAAACTCGCACCCTAGGAGGGAGCGGTGAAGTTCTCCATGGGCTCTCTATGGCGCTTGCAACCACAGTTCTTGGCCTCCTTGTGGCCATTCCGGCGCTTGTCGGTCACAACTATTTGAGGGCGGCGATGCGAGAGCTCGCCTCTGACATGCGGAGCTGGTCTGCCCAGCAGCTGGCCTCAATTGAGATGCTCTATCGAAGAGTGGAGACACTTCAATGAGACGGCGGGGTCGTTTAATCGATGAGCCCTTTGAGGAGGCGCAACCGAATCTCACCCCCCTTATCGATGTTGTTTTTGTGGTTCTCATTACTTTTATGCTGATCGCTCCACTACTTGAGATCGATAGGATCTCTCTTGCGGAGGCCCCGGTAGCTGAAATAGAGAGGGTTGCCGTTAATGAATCCAGCCCTATTACGATTCACGTTCGATCAAATGATGCGATTTTTATTCAGGGTAGGGAGGTTCATCTCGAAAACTTAAAAGAGGCCTTAGAGGGGGCAAAGAGGCAATTCCCGGGGGCTACGCCTCAACTCTTTCAGGATAAATTGGCGCGGTTCGGTACTTATCAGCAGGTGAAGAATGCCATCCAAGCGGCTGGCTTTGATGAGATGGATATCCTCCTTGAACCGGCGTGATAAGAGAATTGTCGTATTAGCAGTTATTGGAATACATCTCCTAATATTAGCTTTTATTAGCACTAGAGCGCAGCCCTCGCAAGAGATCGCCAAGAATCTTGTACTTGTTGTTCATGACCGAGTCCTCCCGCCACCCCTCCCGCCGATTGAGAAGCCGCGCCCAAAAGCATCTCCATCACCCCAAAAAGAGGCTGCCTTGGCCGACCCTCCGAGCCCGAAAGCCAAACCTGCTCTTGTTAAGGCTGTGGCTCCCAAGTCTCCGCCTCCAAAGGCGCCGAAACCCAAACCCACCGCAAAACCGCAAGCTGCGCCCAAGCGCGCCCCTCGCATTGACCCCTCTCTTGCCGAAGAAGAGGCTCTCCTTAAAGTAGCAGCAGAACAGCTTGCTCTCTTGCGAGCCCCTCTTCCCTTAAAGGCGATAAAAGGGATCATCTCTCCATCTGTGAGGTCGCCCCAGAATAAGAGTTCAACAGAGAGCGTCTCTCCCTCATTAACTGATTACACTGGAGAGCTTGTCCATCGGCTAAAGCTTGCGCTGCGGCTGCCCGAATATGGCCCGGTCCAAGTTGAGCTCAGGTTGAACCGGCGTGGGGCGATCACCTCAGTTAAGGTGACAGCCGGAGCTAGCGAGCGCAACCGTATCTATGTGCAAGAGAGACTCCCTACATTGACCTTCCCTCCCTTCACAAAGATCTTCCCTGGGGAGGAGGAGCACACCTTTCTCTTGACCCTTAACAACGAGCTCTAAAATCGGAAAATCACTATACTGTTGTGTGAGTCCGAAAAAAAACGGAGAGAGAGATGCAAGAGATTGCAAAATTCTGTAGGCAAGTTGATCGCTGCTTTAACATTGCTGGTTACATTCCGATTGTGAGTAGCTTGACAGGCTTAATTCGTATCGTGGTCTGGGCCCAGTTACAGCTCTACCTCGGCCTTCTCGCCATGACAATCGCCATCATCTTAGCAATGTGCGGGCGAATTGGTGGCGACAAGGCCTTTGCAAAGCGTTGCGTTGAGGCGTCACAACTCTCCTTTCGCATCTCCGCAAACTCGACTTTGAACGGACTTCGTGGTCTCGTTGAGGTTGTCCCACTCCTTGGCAACCTTCTCTGCTGGCTCTACGATCTTACCATGGGCGGGGAGCAGATCCTTCCCTACTAGGCTACTTGCGTAAAATCAAGTAGGTGTACGGTGTCGTCTGTCGCAACGGCCACAATTTTGAGTCCAAAACGGGTGTGGAGCAACTCTACGTGGCTAAAAACCACGTCACCCTCTGGCAGCTCAAGAAGCAGTTGTCTCTCTTTTCCTTGATAAGGGGAGAGAAGATAGAGATGGTGGGTTGAGCCAGCTATCAGCGTTGGTCGCTGGCCCCACTGGCTGCTCACCCATTTGAGCTGGCAAAACGTATCCGGAAAATGCTCCAAGACAAAGTGCTCTTCTCTAACATATCCATCCTCCACAAAGATGTAGGAGGTGAGCGAAACTGCTTCGGTATGGGCGAGAGCGACCCAGATCGTGCGGTCTATCGATGTGATGGCATATTGCAAGATAGCGTCTGTAGGAAAGGAGCACCCCTCTGCTGAATCTGAGATCTCGTGGGATTCAGGCAGCGAGACTATACGAACCTCACCCGCTCCGTCCCGCCTATTGTGCAAGATGACAAGGGCGTCGTTTCCACCTCCCACCCATTGGGAGGCTACGAGAACCTGCTCGGAGCTTTCAGCAGCTATTAGATGCGACCTACTCTTTTTAAAGAGAGGGGTCCCTTCCTCGGTGCAATCAAGGCAGGCGATGGCGTTGCAATTAGCGTTCTCCTCAATGTCCCGCCGCTTATCCCTGTGGAGGCTCATATCGGCCGAAGAAAAATGAACGTAGGAGCCAGACGCTGTCTTATGGATCTGTATAGCCATCCTCCCATCTAGCGAAGCAGGGAGATGCGGGCCATCTCCTCCGGAGATCTCACCATAGGCAGGATCAATAAAGCCGATCTCCGATCCTGGCTTTTGAAAGAGCACCCACTCCCGCTCTTGGTGAGAAACAATTCCAATGCCGCCCATACTGAGCCCATCGACTTGCCAGAGAGCTGTCCGAGGTACCCCTCCGCCCCAACAGGTGATTTGGCCACTATAGGTAACGGTTATAATGTTGCCCTCTTTTGTGTATTGAAAAGAGGCGATTGCTGGTGAGCATAGAGCCTCTGGCTCCTCGAGTATGCCTGTCTCCCAGCATTCGGAGATCTCTCCGCTAAATAAATTGCGAATGGCAATCCATCCCTTCCCACTCCCGTCTTCTGAGCAGTAGGAATCCACTATCTTATCAGGAGGGCAGACTGCCCTCGCTCCCAATGTAGACTTAAGGGAGATGAAGGGCGCGAGCGGATAGGAACGCTCCACCCAACGACGGCTCTCTAACTGAGCTTTGGGCGCTCCAAATAACTTGATCCACGACGTTCTCCACGATCGTTCTTCTAAAGTGAGATTAGGATCAAACATCAGGCAGAGAGTTTTAAAGTGAGGCTCTGCAACGGCTTGCCATTCGGTACTTACAGCGCTTGCTGCTAAGAGTGAAGGGGGGCTCAAGAAGGAGAAGAGGTGATAAAGAATTTCTGCCGGGCAGCACGATTCACTTGCGCTTGTCGATTGTTCCATTGTCTTGCCAGTAGTAGTTGTATTTTCGTCTTATTCATTTTTGATTCGCAGGTTGATTTTAGGGCCAGTTTCACAATTTCGTCATCCGATGTAGGTCGCTTCTATGTGAATGGCGGCCACAGGCGTGGCCGCCATCTCAAGCGACACCAGAAAGCAGCCCCTTTACAGCA
>JAKBAF010000081.1:0-465 GCA_021809305.1 bacterium | reverse complement strand
GCCGACCTATTTCACGCTGTGGATCTGCTCGTACGCTTTTTTAAGAGCATCCGCACTTTTTAGGAGGCCCTCCTGCTCAGCGGGTGTTCTAGCAGGCTCTAGCACCTTAACAACTCCATTTTTACCTAGAACGCTTGGCAGTGATAGGGTTGTTCCATAGTGCGGATTGTAAGAACCAATGGGAATGACCGCTTGCTCATCGCGAATGACAATTTCCGCAATCCGGGCACAAATCATACCAATTCCATATTGGCTGGCATTAATGCCTTCGATGATTGTGATGTTCGCATAGCGAATGGCTTGTTCAATTGTTTCACGCGTGCTTTGATCGAAGGCTAAATCACGGAGTGGGACGCCACCAATGGTGACAGAGGACCATAAAAAGACCTCCGTTGTGCCGTGCTCTCCCACGACGTTTGCCTGCACAGAGTCAGGGCTAATCTGAAAGTAATCGGCGAGGTGCCA
>JAKBAF010000080.1 GCA_021809305.1 bacterium | reverse complement strand
TTCCGATCTGCAGGAGATAGCGGTCGACCTCAAGGGTAAATTCTCCAAAGGTGATGGCCTTTGGCGCCTTTTGCGTCTCTGTCCCGCGGCGCAAGACTGCCTTGATTCGGGAGAAGAGCACCTTGGGGGAGAAGGGCTTTGTGACATAGTCATCGGCCCCAAGCTCTAGCCCTAGAACAACATCTAGCTCCTCGCTCTTTGCAGAGAGGATGATCACCGGAATCGTCTTCAGCTCCGGATGGCGCTTGATTTTGCGGCAGACATCAAGTCCGCTTTGGCCAGGCAGCATCAGATCGAGAATGACAAGATCTGGCTTTTCGCGCTCAACGGCGCGATAGCCATTAATGCCATCGGTCTCCACAAGGAGCTTATAGCCCGACAGATCAGCCTGTAACTTGATTAGGGCAGCTATGTCCTCTTCATCTTCGATTAGGAGGATTTTCTGCTTTTGGCTCATGCTCTCTCTCTCCGATGTTTGCCTGCAGCCATCTAATGGCAGCCTCCCACCAAGACAAGAATGAGAGGGGATACGCCCTTCCACACTCCGATCACATACAAATGACTATGGGGAAGAGGCTATTTTTCGTGAATACTCTTTGCAATTGTGGCAATTAAACTTACCTCTCCCAGGGAGAACAAGGCCAATCGACCAGTATTAAATCTACTTTTTCAAGGAGATGCGCAAGCGTGTGCGCCAAAATAGGTGTACTTTTATCGGATTCCATGCTTAATTCTCTGCCAATTGAATCAGGAGAGAAAGATGGAAACAAGAAGAACTCTCGCTCGCCCGCCTTTGCTACCAGTAGGCCAAATTCCACAAAATGCGCGCCTGGGGCAGACAGAGAGCAAGGTTTTTCAGCTCGCCAACGGCGTGATTCTACAGCCAAAAGAGGCATCACCTCCTCAAGACGCGCTTCGGCTCATACACCGTATCAATGATGGCGTAAAAGACGGCTCCATTCCCTACGGGCCTCTTATTTTGGACTCCATTTTTATTGCCTTTAGGGCGTTCGCAACAGATAACAAAGTGCGAAGCCTTCTCGCTGAAAAAGCTGGCCCACGGGATGATATCGCTCGAGTGGAACTGGAGCCTCTCTTTGTTTTCAACTATTATAGAAAGAAGGAGAGTGAACTTTTTGCTGCGAGCCATCTGGTGGCTAGCTGTCTATTTCACTATTCCATCAGCTTCGCTCTATCCTTTTGGAAGGGGATCACTTTCCTTGATTTGCGCCCCCCGCAAGAAGTTGAGGAAGCCCTGAAAAGAGAGAGGCAGTCCTTCCATGACGAGACGACAGTAGCCAACCTTCGGGACGGCATCGATACTTTAGAGGCGGCTTTCAAAGGACGGTCTCAGATATCCAAGTTGATTGCCAAACTGCGCCAGCTTACAGCGCTCCTTTCTAATATGGGTGACTTGCTTCTCTTTAGTTACGATCGGAGCCATTTGAAGCCTCAGGACCAGCTAGCTCTCTTGCAGCGGCGCTGCGAAGCCTACATCTATTTTCTTTCAACTTTTGAAGGAGGAGAGAGGCCAAAGAACGAGCGGGTGCGGGAAGCATGGGCGATAATGCAACCAGCTTTTCATAAGTGGAAAGACATGCTTCAGCGCCTAAACGAGCTTCTAGGAGAGGTTCAAAATGAGGAGTTTTGTCTAGCTTCGCTTGGGCTTCGGGCGCCGGAATTTCGACAAATTGCCCGTAATAGTCAGCTGCTTTTTCTTCAGCTAATGCAGCAGTGCAAAAAAATGGACGGTGTAGAGTCAAGTGACGCTTTCTTTAAAGATTGCTTCTGGGCCTTTAAAGGAGGAGTGCACGCAGGAATTACGACAATTGTCTATGAATACAACCTTATAGTTTACGATTTAACTTTAGAGACTGTACCAGATCTTCTACCCCATCTTAAGCTGGCGGCGCGGGCATTTCTTGAGGGTTACCCCTTGGTGAGGGAGGCGGCAGCTGAGGCGAGCCTTGGTGATAGTGGTAGCTGTCTGGGGAGGCGAGTGGCCCCAGCGTTGGCAAGGGTGATGGGCGCTTGGGAAGAACTCTATCCCCGACTTCAAGCTAGCTACCTTGCTCTTGACGAGCAAAGAGGAGAAGGTCATCTTACACTCTTTTCTCATATCCTTAGTATTTCCTCTCCGCTCATTGGTTTAGGTCAAAGCGCTCTCTTGGATCAAGATCAAGCAATTGATGAGTGGAGCAAAAACGAGGAAGAGGAGAGCTGTAATCCCATTCCAGGTTCTGCCTTCAGCGTTTTTAAGTTGGCAGGCATTCTTGAGGACTCCATCTTTGGGATCTTCTTCCCACTTATCAATCGGGTGGTTTTGAAGGAGGGCGCAAAGGCTGAGGTGGTTAAGCGATTGAATCATGCCAAGAAGGCGCTTAAATCTCCGTCCCGTAAGAGTAAGGTCGAGGAAAATAGAGAGCAGGTGCGGCGAGCACATCCTCTTAAATCTGAGCCGGAAAGGAGCGATTCGAATAGCTTGGGAGTGCGCAAACGGGTCTCCCGGCCATCAATGATGCCCGCTCACTCCAAAAATGAAGTAGCTGCCCCATCTCCAGATAGGATAGCCGCATCAAGCGGACGGCGTCGGAGAAGAAAAATAAAGGGCAATGAGACGAGCCTTCTCAGTACCCTGGATGAGCTTTTGAAAAGCAACCGTCAGTTAGGCATAGCGGTACAAGGGAAATTTGATGAGGTCCTGCGCGAAAGGATGTTGAGGATGAGCAAGTGCGACATGGAGTTTGCCCTTCTCTCTCTCTTCGATATCCATTACGGAGGTGCCGCTTGTGGGGCGCCGCGCTACGATCAGGCCAGGGCATCGCTCGATGCCATTCGCCGCCTGCTTGAGTCGGCGCTTTTGCGTGCCTTGGTGCTGCTGCCCGCCAGATGCGATCAGGGCCACTCGATTAGGCAGCTCTTTCCGGCAAACATTGAGAGGGTGCCTGATCTTCGCCACAATCTCGCGCCGCTCTACAATGCTCTTAGACAAGTGGCAGCTCATAGCGGGGCATCTAACCTTGAGAAGGCTCTCTTGCCTCTGGGTCCGCTCATCGCCAAAATGGATCTGTCGAATAAGCTGCTTCACTACCGTTTTGTGGAAGAATCTTTAAAGCAGCCTGAGTACAGCCAGGCATCCTCAGACTTTATTCGCTTGCTTGATAGCCTCACAACTGTCTATAGGCAAAATAATAGCGTACTTATGGGGGAGATTCACAAAAAATTAAAAAACAATTATATTAATGCGGCGCTATCCGCAATTCGTGGCTTAAACAAGTGGCTGCTCGATCTTGGTCCTTGCGAGGAGTTCCACCTTGACTTTGAGAGCAGCGGCCTCTTTGACCAAGAAGAGGGGTTGACCGATCCCATTCCAGGAGCGGAAGAGAGACTGAGGCCAGTAGATGAGGAAATAGCAGGTGATAACATTAGAATGCTGCCAGCTCGAGTGACCTCACCCGAAACGGCACGATTAGCTCTCCTCTACGCTCGGCGTACAATTGATCTGCTTGATCGAGGTTCTGTCTATGAATCGGAGGAGGGGGAGAGCTGGCGTGGCAAACTTTTTAAAGGACTTTTGGGAGATTTAGCCGACCAGCTGGATCAACTTCTTTCTCTCTTTGAGCTCCAAAAGGAGGAAGATCTCGCCCTTCACCCCCTCTCCTCTCCCATTCAAGGAGGCGTTAATGGGCTTCTCCTTGTTGTTCGGGGGGTGATATCCTGCCATTTGGCCCATCTGGCTTACCTTCCCCTCTACGACGTAAGTGGGCGGCACATTCTTAATTGCCAGATGGCGGAGGGTTCCGGCTCTTTTCTCTATTGCAATACTCCTCTCATACTCAATACCCATCTTCGTCGCGCCCCACAATATATGGCCTGTAACGAGAAGGTTAAGCAGGTGATAGAAAGGCTTCCCAACCTCGAAAAGCCTCATTTTGGTTGGCTATCGAATGCGCGTCGCTGGTTAAATAGACCAAATGGCGGCCTAAAGGGGAAGAAGGGTGATCGGTCGCCTCTACTCGACCTCATTCATCGGCTTTATAAGCAGGGCAAAAAGGAGATGGCACTCTTTGGAGAGGAGGAGGGCTGGATTCATATAAAAGACCGCCACAATCTGGAACATGAGATGTGCCGACAGGGGAGGCTCGCCTTGCGAGCGGAGATGGAGGTCTATCTGTACCAGGGTATTGAGGTGATGCTGGGTGTAATTGGAGGGGGGTTTCCCTCAGAAGATATTAAAAATTCACTTTAAGGCACCTCGCCGTAGTTGAGATCGAGGCTGTCCAGGTGAGGGGTGACGAGAAGATCGGGGTGAACTTTCGCGCGCAGTCCCTGCTGGATCGCGTTAAGGGTTGCGCCTGTGGAGGAGTGGCAGGTCGTGCAAGAGCCTTTGTAGGCGATAATCAGTTCGCGATTTTGGATAAGATCGATGAGCTCAATACCCCCATCGTCAAGTTCAATGAAGGGGCGGATGTGCTCATCAAGTGTCGATTCGATGAGGGAGAGTTGCTCTCGCTTTGACAGGGTATCAAAGCCTGGATAGCCGCCGGGCAGGCTCTCACCGAAATCAAGGGGAGTAGGAGAGATATAGGGGGCATCTGGTGCGATGTCGGAGCAGCTTGCAGCAGCATCGAAGATGGCATCAAGGACGAGGTTGAGATGGGCGAGGGTCTCTTTCGGAAAGGCTGGGACGTCTGGCTTGTCGCGAAGATGCCTATCGATGAGGTCATGGGAGAGGCGCGCGGCTTGGGAGATCGTCTTGCCGAGCAGGAGCTCGCAGGCGGTGTCAGCTGCGCCGATAAGCGCAGATTGTCCAAAGACTTGGAATTTGGCATCGGCGATCACGCCATCTAGCTCATCCACTAGCCAGTAGAGTATTACGGCATTGCCGAGAGCGACATCTCCCCCGCGGCCGGTGGTAAGACGGACGAGCCGATCAGCGGAGGGGTCGTGCGCAATGGTGCCGGCAAAGCGAGGCGTATCGATGTGGCGGGCGAGTTTGCGACTGTAGAGGGCCCAGGGAAAGGGTTTGGTGAGGGCAGCGCGAGCCATTTTTTAACCGACTTTTTTTTACGTGGGGATGAGTGCTTGGCTGTAGAATCTTAGGCGGCTAACGGAGCGGGTGATGATCTCAACAGCGCGCCTAACCTCATCCTCTGTAGTGAAGCGTGAGAGGGTGAGCGCGATGGCGCAGTTAGCAAGAAGGCTAGGGACCCCTGATGCTTCAAGCTGGAGGGAGAGGTTTTGGTAGGAGCCACCTCCAAAGCTTGCAAGCACCCCCTCTCGTGCTAGCGTGTAGAGAAGGGCGTCGCTAACAACGCCAGGAAAGGAGAGGACAGCTGTTGTGGGCAGGCGCTCTGCGCTCTGAAAGAAGCCGTGTGCTCTGGGTATTGCAAGAAGTTCTGACACAAGGTGATCGCGCAGGCGGGCGGTCTCTGTGGTAACCCCTTCTTGCGCCTCTTTTGCCTCGCGCGCAGCGACCCCAAGCGCAGCTAATAGAGCGGGGCTAAATGGGCCACCCCTTTGGCCATCTTGCTCATTTCCACCAAGTATGAGAGGGCTTAATCTGAGGCCTGAGCGGATCCAGAGGCCGCCTGTACCTCGTGGCGCATGGAGCGCCTCTCCACTAAAAGAGAGAAGGTCGGGGGCGATCTCGTCTAGGTCAAAGGGAATTTTGCCCAGAATATGGGTCGCATCGAGGTGGAACCAGATACCGCGCATGCGGCAGAGCTCTGCGAGTTCGGCAACCGGTTGGATAACACCTGTCAGGGCATTGGCCCAAGAGAGTGATAGGAGGGCTGTTCGAGGGGTGATTGCCTCTTCTAAGGCCTTTAGCGTGATAACGCCATTCTCGTTAACCGCTACCATGGCTGTTTTGCAGCCCAACTGCTCCAGCCGCTCGTAGGCAAGAATAATCGGCGCTTCGCCAAGCGTTGAGGTGAGGAGGTGGTTTCTGCCTGTGCCGCGGATGCGATCGAGGTAGGTGGCAAGGGCGACATGGTTCACAGCTTCTGCGCCCGAGGAGGTGAAGATAAAGGAGTCCGTGGCTTTTGCCCCAAGGAGGTCGTAGATGGAGTCGTAGGCCGCGGTCATGGCCGTGAGGAGCTCCTCACCCATCGGATGGGGGGCGGTTGGGCTGCCCCAGAGCTCTGTCAGGAAGGGGGCCATAGCTTTGATGGAGGCGCGCGATGGCTGGGTCGCTTGGTGGTTATCGAGGTAGATGCGGCTCATAGGGGCTGTGAAAAAATTTGGGTGTTAACGAATGGTGGCCACAGGCGTGGCCAGAACTAAAGCTGCACGGGAGTGCAGCACTCCATATCGGAGTCTACTGCTAAATGTCCGTTCCATAA
>JAKBAF010000079.1 GCA_021809305.1 bacterium | reverse complement strand
AGGGCACAACCTCTCGACCCCGGGCGACTTCAAAGGCTACGGCCCTATCAAGACCCGCTCTGCGGAGACAGGCCTCTTCATAGAGCGTAGCCTCTCTCTTTTTGGCTCACTTATCTTTGAATACAGTATCCGCCTCTTCGCACATAACCTGCCGCAGTACGCACAATGTTTTTCGCTGACCTTGCTTGTGCCCATCTCGCTGTAGCCCGGGTGCAATAGAAAAACCAGATTATTGGAAAATAAAATCTTCTATGACGAAATTATGAAAATGGTCATCTCCTCGGCGTCTCTCGGTACAATTTTCAACTGCACCCCTGTAGCCCCCGACATTTGCTAATAAACCGACTCATCATCTACGATTTTGCTACTTCAGATCGGCAACACGTAAATTCTACGGAGTTGGCCTTTTTGAGGGGCTAAGAAGAGGACTCCTTTGTTGCTATAGCAAGGGTTTAAGAGATGGCAAGGTGCATCACTTGCATCTAACCCGCACCGCATCTTATAGAGAGAAGCAGTGTGGGTTTTCTCTTTAAAGGTTGGTTTTGCATGAGATGAATTCCCTGTTATGCGAGCTCCTGTTATGGCAGGGCTGGCTCGGACTGCAGGACAGCCCAAGCGATAGGAGGTATTTTTACGATTGGTGGTTGGGAATATTTTCCGTCGTCTTTTCGACTTGGAGACCGGTGACGGTAAAAAGGTCTCACTCTTTGTTGCGTTTGTCTTTCTAAGCGCAGTTGTCGCCTTTAGCGGTCTCGCAATAGGCGATGGGCTCTTCCTAGAGTATGTCGGTGCGGAGGGTCTCCCTCTCGCCTTCCTTATCATCTCCTGCGGCCTTCTCCTCTTCTCAACGCTTACGCTAAAGGCGCTGCGCTATCGCTCTGTCCAATGGGTCTACTTTGCTACCTACTTTCTAGGCCTCCTCTTCTTTGCAACAGCCGCCCTTACATTTACCCTTTTTCAAGACTCCACCTCTCTTTTCCCCTACTACTTCTGTAAAGTTGGAGCCATGGGCTTCATGATGTGCACCTACACCTCTCTCTGGTCCTTTGTCGATGCGGGCTTTGGCCCTCAAGATGCCAAGAGGTTGTATGGCATACTCAATTCAGCCTATGTCATCGGCGCCGCATCAGGCAGTGGCCTTATCTCTCTGCTCATTGAGACCTTTGGAGCACGTGGGCTGCTGCTCCTGATTTCAGCCACCACTCTCATCGTCTTTGTCCTAGCGAGGCAGATCCTAAAGCGCTACCCCCCCCTGCCTGAGCAGCAGCTTACGCAAGTAAATGGCGGAGAGAAGATCCAATCCTTTCCAAAGATGTTCCGAGAGATCATCCGCTCTCGCTTTATCCTCTTCCTCCTGAGCTCTAATATTCTGGTGCTTCTACTGGAGATTGTTACCGAATACAACTACATGGCAAGCGTTGCTGAGATCTTCTCAGCCAAAGCGTCGCACCATCTTGGAGAGGCAACCTCTAACGAACTTACTCAATTCCTTGGAGGCTGTAGAGCGTGGGTCTTCATGGGCGATATGCTCTTTGGCATCCTCATCTATGGCCGCCTCGTTAGGCGAATTGGCCTCAAAAACCTCATTCTAATTCCATCAATGTCTTTTGTGGTTCTCTTTGCTGCCTGGTCCTTTCATAATGTGCTTATTATGGCCGTTCTCGGCCTAATCGCTGTTGAAGGAGTCTGCTCAGCAATTGAAGATAGCAACTTTAACCTGCTGATGAACACTGTCTCGCCAAGGCTTAAGGCTAGGCTGCGCGTTATCGTTGAGCAATTTTTTGAGCCAATGGGGATGCTCTTAACTTCACTTATCCTTGCCTCCGTCCAAAATAGTAAGATATTAGGCCTTATCATGGCCATCGTTGCTCTGGTTGTTGTTATTCTTGTTAGGGCGGCCTACCCACAGGTTGAGATGCAGCAAAGCGAAGAGACAAAAGAGGGTGCGAGAACCAAGGAGAGCGCTGCATAGCCACTAATTTAAACCAGCCTCCTTGTAAAAAACAGTCGAGAAGATTATAATTCCCATTTATAAATAATGGGTCTTATATGTCGTATTACGAAACAATTCAAAAGCGTTTTTATCCTGTTGGACCAGAGATTGCAATCGGAGCTACTGTTGCCGTTTTGGCCTGCGGCGGACTGATAACAGCCATCGCATTCGGAGCGATTAAAACCCCCTTTCTAGAGCGCCTTGCCGGTGCCGCCCGCTACAATAAGACCACCTATCACTTCGGCTTAGAGACGGGAGTTCTCTCAGGAGTGGGAGCGGGTCTGTTACTGGGTGCTAAGCTTCATTGGTGCGGATCAGATAATGAGTACAGGCTTGGGCGCAAGACACGGATAGCCATTGGAGCCGCCATCGCACTCTTTGTTCCTGGGGCCTTTATCACCTACGCCCACGTCCTCAAGCAATCGCTTGGCGCTGTAGGGGGTGACTTTCTTTTAAGCAATTCATTTACAACAGCAGTCACCTCTCTTGAGAGCGGATCTCAGTGGGGGTTTTTAGCCGCCGCTTCAACTACGGCGCTCGGCATTGGCCTCCTAAGAACGCTACCAGGAAAAGGGCTAGTAGATGACCTTGTAGCCCACCTTCCTTCCTGATTCGGATGAATTCCCCAGGAAAACACGAGTAGAGATCGCATAATCTAAGCCAGGGCATTCGCTCATACTATAAGTAAGACAGCTCTCCTAGTGTTTTTCGTTATTTATTGTTTTTATATAAAGAAACCTCCATTTTTAATCAATTAGATAGATAATATAACTATACGCAGCAATACATAGAATAGTATAAAAGGAGTAAGCAATGGAAAGACAAGCCTCAACGCAAAGCAAAAGCCAAGGAGTACCACTCGTAACACAATCACCCTCTCTCTATGCTCTGCTTAACGACGGCAATAATACTGTTACAAAAACGCAGAACGTGGCTAAGAGAGTGGGGTTTCAGTTGAACGGGGGGAATACCGAGGCATTAGCAGTAATTGGAGGAGTGTGTGCCATTACTTCGATGGGTCTCTGCATCGCATTATTGGCAGTCCTCGGTAAGGGAGCCAATCCAAAGACCCTTGAGATACTTGGTTCCTTAGCCCTTGGATTTGCGGCAGGTAGTGCCCTGATCTTTGGAGCTGCAGGGAAGTTTGGCGCCCCAGACGCGGCTCTCGCTCTCCCGAACATAAGCGACACAGACTCGTAATGAGAAAAGAAGAGGCCTCTTTGCCTTGCGGGCAAAGAGGCCTTAAGTATCCGAGGCTAAAAGCGCCAAGCTCTAGGCGAGCTCAGCCTTCTTATGGTCGATGTAAGCGATAACATCGCCTACTGTCTTCAGCTTTTCAGCCTCTTCTTCCGAAATCTCATAACCAAATCGCTCTTCGAAGGTCATGATGAGTTCGGTTAAATCTAACGAGTCGGCGTTGAGATCTTCGACGAACGACTTCTCCGGAGTAACATCCGCCGCATCGATCCCAAGCTGTTCGACTACTATCTCAATAACCTCATCTTTCGTCGACATATCCGTATCCTTCACCTCATTTAACCCTTGTTCAATGGTTATCCTTTCAAGCACACCTACATGACCATCCCGCCATCGACTGTAATCACTTGACCGGTAATATAGTCCGACCCAGGGCCGGCTAGAAAAAGCGCGGCCTCCGCGATATCTTCAGGCTTCCCCATCCGACCTAGCGGAATAGCCTTAAGAATTCCCTCTCTTATCTCTTGAGAGAGGACCCCCGTCATCTCCGTATCAATAAATCCCGGAGCGATGACATTAACATTGATATGCCGACTCGACAGCTCTTTAGCCAGTGCTTTACTAAGGCCAATGAGTCCCGATTTGGAGGCTGCATAATGCGCCTGACCAGCATTTCCTGTCAATCCAACGACAGACGAGATATTAATAATTCTGCCCCCACCCGCCTTCATCATCGAGCGGATAAGAACACGAGATGTATTATAGGCCCCCTTGAGATTAGTATCGAGTACAGAATCCCACTGCTCCTCTGTCATCCGCATGAGAAGCGCATCGCGCGTAATTCCCGCGTTATTGACAAGGATATTTACACCGCCCCACTCACCCTGCAGCCCTTTTAGGACCCTTTCAACATCAGCGGTGCTAGCCACATCTACTTCATCGAATCTGGCACGCCCCTCATCGCCTGCAGCCGCGCAAATCTCACGAACGACCGACTCCCCTCGCTCTCGGTTACGACCAAGTATGGCGACACGCGCACCAGCCCTCGCAAGCCGCATCGCGATCGCTCTGCCAATCCCGGCAGTGCCCCCCGTGACAACTGCAACCTGATTCTTCAATTGCTCCATTTCCACCTCATTAGCCATTCAAAGCTTCGCTAAGCCCCACAAGGTCCGAGGGGCGCTCAATGCTACATGTCGATGCATTTAACCCCATTCGCTTGTTAAAGCCGAGAAGAGTCTTTCCTCCAAGCTCAACAAAGAGGTCAACGCCCTTCGCATCCATTGCCCGAACCCCCCTCTCCCAACGGACAGGAGAGACCACCTGCTCCCCAAGATAGCGCCGAATAAGAGGTACCGAAGAGACAAAATCGCCAGGAACGTTCATCACAAAGCCAACACTGCTCTCCATAATAGGAAGGTCGGCAAGGTGGCCCTCAAGCCCCCATGTTGCTGACCTCATAAGGCCGCTATGAAAAGCACCATGAACATTAAGTGGAATGACGCGCTTAGCGCCCCGACCCTTTAAAGCCTCGGATCCCTTCGCGATTCCAAGCTCGGTCCCAGATATCACCACCTGCTGTGGACAGTTGAGATTGGCGACCCATAAATCATTTGGAAGATTTACCGCGCGAACAATCTCCTCAACAAGATCGCCCTCCAGCCCCAAAACAGCAGCCATCGCACCCGGATGGCGTATGCACGCCTCATTCATCAAACGTCCACGCTCTGCCACAAGCGGCAATCCCGCCTTAAAGGAGATAAGACCTGCAGCCACAGCTGCTGTATACTCGCCTAGGCTTAAGCCCGAAGTGTAGAGCGGTTTAAATTCAGGAAACTCGCGCTGAACCGCTCGCATGATCCCAATTGAGGAAACAAAGAGCGCAACCTGAGCCATCTTAGTCTCCGTGAGCTCCGACTCAGGCCCCTCGAATATCACCTTGCAAAGAGAGAGGCCTAAGTGCTCCTCCGCCTCCTCAAAGAGCTCGCGAGTGGCCGAGTAGTTCTGATAAAACTCTTTGGCCATACCGATGTATTGGGCTCCCTGACCAGGAAAGAGAAAGGCGATTCGCTTACGACTCATAGTTGCCTCAAAATTGCAGTTCCCCACGTTAATCCTGCCCCAAAGGAGGGGAGGACAAGATAGCTTCCCTTTTCTAGAGTATGCTCTGCCATGAGATCGCAAAGAGCGATAGGAACAGATGAGGCAGAGGTATTGCCATAGCGCTCAACTGTCATCCAGACGCGCTCTAAGGGGATATCAAACCTTTTAGCGATAGCATGGATGATTCGTACATTCGCTTGATGTGGCACAAGCCAGGCGATCTCCTCCTCTTTCAATCCAAGCTCCTCCATCGACTCCTGCATCGCCTGGATCATCCGGCGGACAGCGTGCTTGAAAATCTCACGTCCCTGCATCTTGATGAAGTGCAGTCTCTCCTCTACCGTTTTGATAGAGGGGGGGTTGCGACATCCACCACCTGGAATGATAAGGAGATTCGACTGCTCCCCATCAGTTCCAAGCCTGACATGTTCAATGGCAAGCCCTGGCCCATCAATTGAGACGACCGAGGCGGCTGCCCCATCGCCAAAAAGGATGCAGGTGCTCCGATCTGTATAGTCCACAATGCTTGAGAGCTTCTCTGTTGCAATCACAAGAACGTTCTTAAACGATCCTGACTCAACAAGCCCCTTAGCAAAGGCTAGGCCATAGAGATAGCCTGTACAGGCAGCTTGAAAATCAAAGGCTGCCGCGCGCTGACAACCAAGCCGCTGTTGAATAAGGGCTGCAGTACTTGGGAAGGGGTAGTCGGGCGTTGTTGTGGCAACAGCTATGAGATCGATATCATCTGGAGAGAGACCCGTCTCTTCAAGGGCCCGGATAGCCGCAATATACCCCATATCAGAGGCAAACTCATCGTCACGGGCGATACGTCGCTCTTGCATACCCGTGCGAGTGACAATCCACTCCTCGGTCGTATCGACAAGCGACTCAAAATCGCGATTAGTAAGCCGCTTTGAAGGAACATAGGCGGCTGTTCCCAAAATTCGTGCCAATTTGGTGCTGACCATGAGTCTCCTTGTCAAAGCAAGAGTGGCGAGATTTAAGGTCTTGCCCCTCAAGCGTCCTTGTTGCAAACCAAAGGGCACAACCCCTTGGGCAGTTGCCCTTTTGCGAACGCATCTCGCATTTAGGAAGAGCCATTCTGCACCTATTTTCATTAAT
>JAKBAF010000078.1 GCA_021809305.1 bacterium | reverse complement strand
CCAGCGCTAGGCTGTAAGTTTTGTGCTCGTGCGCTCCTGAGGAATTCATCCGATTCTAAGTCTGCGGCACCCCACTTCGGGGGTGCGATTCTTGTCTACCTAAACCCCGGGTGAGCGAAGCGTAACCCGGGGTACTATTATGCAACAACCCGTGTCTTGGGAAGGCCTGTCACCTTGCGATCCTCGCCATCTTTCCAGCGGCCTAGACGGCGCAGGACATCAATGCGCTCGAATCTCTTCAAGACGTTTCTCTTCTTCTCACCTTTACTTGACTTGCCAAAGCTCTGATGTCTTGACATCACCCTCTCCTAATTATCGAATCTTTGGAATAAATGCCTGGGATGCGGTCTTGCCCTCAAGGGAGTTGGCGTGCTCGCGATAGCCCTTTGGCAGATTGTCTTTTTTTGAGCCTGTTTTTACCGAGGGCGCCCGCGTTCTTCTTGGACTGCGCATCCGTCGTTCAGTTTGCTTGCTGATTCTAACCATTTCGTCCTCCTAGCATCATACCGCATCAGTGTAGAGCTCTCTCTTTTAAGCTGCAAGGGATTTACGGCTGATCCGAGTTAGTAATGGAATTTGTTAATATGCCTGATCATCTTGCTACTCAACCATCCCTTTTTGGGCCGGCTTGAGGTTTGGAAAGGGGTTGGAATCGCTCTGGTTTCCTTCGTGGATAACGCCGCAGGAGATAACGTACTTGATGGCGTCCTCGACCTTCATATCAATAAAAAGGCAGCGCTCCCTTGGATACATCACAAGAAAGCCAGATGTGGGATTGGGGGTGGTGGGGACGAAGATGGAGAGAAGGTCTTGGCCAGCGCCAGAGCGGCAGCGAGGGGGAGCCTCACTACTGACAAGACCAAGGCAGTAAGCACCCTGTGTAGGGAATTCGACCATAACAACCTGTTTAAAGGAGTCTGTCTTCGAGGCGAAGAGGGTTTTAATGATGTCCTGACTTGTCTTGTAAACCTTATTGACAAGGGGAATGCGGTGGAGAACCTTATCACCGACCTGCAGGAAGGAGCGGATCAGGAACCAGCGGCCGATGTAGCCAAGGAGAACAGTAAAGAAGAAGAGGATAATCAGAATCACTATCTGGGCGAAGTAGTGAAAGGTCGTGAGAACGCCTGGGTAGCGTCCGAGATATTGGCTCCAAGAGTAGGTATCAAAGAGGCGCTCGAGGGCGCCCATGAAGGGCCCAGTTAGAAAATTAACGAGGAAGATAAGAATGGCGATGGTCAGGGCAACGGGAAGAAGAATGACAAGGCCGGTGATAAAGTATCTACGCATAGTGTGAACTCACTCTCTTTTGTCCGTTACTCGCTTTGATATAAGTAAGATGGGCGCGAAGCTGGAATCGCCAGGGATAGGCGGCACACTCCTCTGCATAGGCGATGCCAATGCGCGGTGTAGCGATGACCTCATCCTCTTGGGGGGTAAGCCCGCGGTCTTCGAGCCAAACCGTGTTGCTATCTAGCCTCTGTCCACTATCCTCTAAGGTGATAGCCAAAGCTTGGGTCATGATACCTGGCCCTGTCGCGAGGATCTTCTTATGACCTCGACGGCTCCTCATGATCTCAATCCCCTCTTGGGGCTCAATTGAGCGGATGAGGATAGCGTGGGGAATACCCGCTGTGGCTGTGACAATATTGAAAAGGGGATAGAGGCCATAGCAGAGGTAGACATAGGCGCACCCGCCCTCCTGGAACATGACCTCAGTGCGGCGTGTTCGTCTTAGCTTGTAGGCGTGGGAGGCCTTGTCGTGCTCGCCAGCATAGGCTTCCACCTCAGTAATCAGACCGCCTGTAAGATCGCCATCCTTGAGAGTGAAGAGAGACTTGCCAAGAAGATCTCGGGCCAAAGCGACCACATCTGTTGATTGGTAATAGGAGAGAGGAATCGGATCGCCTTGTATCGTCATGAGCGCCGTTTAGACGATCTCCTCCGAGCTTTAGCGCGCGATGGGGCGCGAGGGCGGCGCTCCTCCTCTTCGGCGCCAGGAAGGGCAAAACGGGTTTCGCGCAAGATCAGATCGCAGTTTGTTGGAATCAAAAGGATCTTAGAGCCGCAAGAGAATTTCCTCTCCGTTCGCTGGCCTGTGAGGGTCAAACTTTTAGCGTCAAAGAGATAGTAGTCATCTGAGAGGTCTGAGACGTGGAGAAACCCTTCAAGAAGGAGGTCAACAAGTTCAAAGGAGATGCCAACGGCTTTGACGCGAGTCACAGCGCCCTCGAACTCGCGAGTGGGGTCCTCTCTCATCCAGCTAGCAAGGAGACGGAGCTTTTTGAGTTGGAGGACACTATTTTCAGCGCGTGCACTAATGCGCTCCTTTTCAGAGCAGTTCTTTGTGATCTCATCCAGCTCCTCTTCCGTGTATCCATCACCTAGCAGCACGCGGTGGACGACAAGGTCGGCATAACGGCGTATGGGGCTTGTAAAGTGGCAGTAGTGCTCCAGGGAGAGGCCATAGTGGCCAATATTGTCAGGGGAGTAGATGGCCATCTTCATGCTTCGGATAAACCCAACGGCAAGATGGTATCCATCAGGGGTGCCAGCGGCCACATCAAAGAGTGCTTGAATATCGGCAAGTGTAGGAGGGTTGGGGAGCTTAAATCCGAAAGCTGAGCTTAAGATGGCAAAGTCCTTAAGGTGCTCCTCATCTGGCGCCTCATGGACGCGGTAGGCAAGCCCCTTGCCCATCCTGCCAAGATGGGTGGCGACAACTTCATTGGCCTTCAGCATGAACTCCTCAACCATCTGGTGGGTGATGTCATACTCAATGAGGTAGGTGCCAATGGGTACACCGTTGGGCTCAACCTTGAGGGCGAGCTCAGGTAGGGCGAATTCAACACTTCCCCTCTCACGGCGATGTCCTTTGAGAAGCCCACAAAGCTCAACCATCAGATGGAGCATTGGAGCGTGGGGGCTGCTGCGCCGCCCTTCGAGAACCTCTAGCGCCTCATCATAGGAGAAGCGCTTCTTGCTCTTGATAGCTGAGCGAAAGATAGAGTGGTGGAGGAGCTCTCCTTTTGGGTTGAACTCCATCTGGACGCTAACAGCTAAGCGAATGACGTTTGGCTTTAGACTGCAGAGGTGGTCAGAGAGGGCGGGGGGGAGCATGGGGACGCATGTATTCGGAAAATAGGTCGAATTAGAGCGTAGTTTAGCCTCCTCATCTAGCATCGAGCCCCGCGGTACGTAGTGGGTGACATCGGCAATATGGACCAAAAGGTGGTAGTGGCCCTTTGCATCTTTACTAAGAGAGAGGGCGTCATCAAAGTCTTTAGCGCTTGCCGGGTCAATTGTGACGCACTCCGTCTCCCTTAGGTCAACACGACCCTCCAGCTCGTCCTTTGAAACACGAGAGCCAGCGCTCTCCGCCTCTTCAACAGCTTTTGAAGGAAAGAGGGTGCGGAGCTGAAACTCAGCGCATGCAGCTTCGATGTCACAAGAGGGATCGTCGATGTGGCCGACAATGGAGGCGAGGGTGCAGAGCGTCTCTCGCTCAGATGAGCCCCACTCATCAATTGTCATGACAAGGCGAGAGCCTGGCGTCACTTCTTGATCGGCTAGGTCGACAAGAACCCGAGCTTCTGGACCAAGGAGGGGCGCATAGGCGATTGCCTTGTCACCAGGTAGCAGACGGATCACAGTTCCTGCAAGCTGCGACTGTCCGCGCTTAAGAATGGCGACGACTCGTCCTTCTGGACCTTTGGGAGATCCGCCCCCAGGTGTTATGGCCACCTCAACTGTATCACCCTCAACGCCGCTAAGAAGCGAGGACTTTGGAATAAAGATATCCTGTGGGTGGGCGTGCTTGTCGCTCGGCTCTAAAAAACCAAAGCCCCTTCGGTTGACATGGAGTATTCCCGTGGCGAGGAGTGGCGCTACAGAGGCACCAGAGTAGCGCATCCTATCCAATCGAATCTTACCTTGGTCCGTGAGCAAGCGAAGAGCTTCCAGAAAGAGCTCTCTATTTTCGGGAACGACCCCAAGGCGCTCCATTAGCTCCTCTTCCGAGAGGGGATGGCAGCCTCGGCCGTTTAGGAATTCGAGAATCGCCTTTGAAATACGCAAAAGTTTGAGGTTCCCCTTCCCTCCTTTTTTTTGTGACGTCTCTTTGGCTCTCCTCATCTATCTCCTATTGGTTTTACGGGGGTGGACTCTATTGCACTCCTCTTTTGTTATGCCATAAGCAGGAGTTCTTTCTCTAGCCTCTCATCCGAGGTTCATAGTCTATCGTATAGTAATAAAAACTTGTTTCAATATTTTATTAAATATGTTAAAATAAATTTAAGATTAAATAAAGAGTGCAACCTAGCACGAGTGTTAACCAAAGGATGCAAAAGATGGATGGTACGGGTAATAGAGGTCAGGTTCAGAGAGCCATCCCTTACTATGTAGGTGCGGGCGTACTAGGGGGCACAGGTGGCCTCATCGCTGCTGGCTCCCTGGTAGCTGCACTGATTGTGTTTCTATCTGCTTATATTCGAGAGGGTCGTAGTGGTGTTCCATTCAGCGGTCCACGGATACCCCGTGAATTTATATATGGAGAGGGGATTCGAAACACCCTAAAGACGGTCTCTCTCTCTTTGGCCATCGGAGGTCCAGGGTTGGGATTGATGGTGGGTGCAGGAGCCGGGAGCCTCGCCTATCGAGGCTATGTGGTGCAACATCTCCCCATCGCCTCGCCTGATGCAAAGAGCTAATTTAAATCGCATTAAACTAAAGGACGAAAAAAAATGGAAAAAAGTAATCTTGGTCAAGTCAAGAGCCCCACCCCCTACTACGTCAGCGCGGGCGTACTTGGGGCCGCAGGCGGCGTCATCGCTGTGGGCACTCTGGTAGCGGCGTTGACTGTGTTTTTATGTAGTGTTAGCCGAAAGCGCTTTCCTCGTGATATTCCATGCGATAGTCCGATTCGCAAGATCCCTCGCGACTTTTTGCATGGCGAAGCAACCCGAAAGGTTCTTGAGAAGATCTCCCTCTCTTTGGCAACGGGTGGTCCGGGACTCGGAATGATGCTAAGTGCCGGAGCCGGGGGGCTCGCCTATCGAGGCTATGTAGTACAAAATCTCGCCATCATCCCGCCAGAGAACAAGGAGCTCAATTGACTTTCTTGAGGTGATCTTGAAAGACGCTTGTAGGCAAGCCTTGCCTGCAAGCGTGCGATACGCATTTAGCCCCAGAGGGTTAATGCTTTAAAGTTCGTTGTTTCCTCTGGGCCTTCCAGGAGCACCGCTCCCCATGGGCGGCCAAAGTATAACGCAGAGCATGGCTGTACTCCCCGTAGCGAGGCCGGCGTTTCCAGAGCCTGCAAAAAACGACCAGAATCCTGTTATGAAGTCGATGCGCTTCATTAGAGCGTGAAACCCTAGAGATATCCCAAACTGGAAGACGCTACACCCGAGCAGGCAAGCAATCACTCTTGGAAGGTCTCTTGCCCAGCGATCTACTGGATGGGAAGGATATTCCACCTCGATCTGTTGGCCTGTAGCTAGATCTTGAATATCTTCTGGCTTTAGCATGTTTAACTGCACGCCCTGGGCAATACCTCGGAGTGCTCCAAGCGTACCACCGACTTGCGCGCCGATGACAAACCATCGCTTATTAAAAATTTCAGGACTCTTTGCGATCTTTTGGAAGATAGACGGAGCCTTTAGTACCCCTGCTCCAAGCGCAATGACCAGGCCCGCAACGGCTCCTTGGACAACAGTGTAGAGGATCTTACCCTCTGCATAGCACCACTGAATGGGCACTGGATCAAGCGGAATGCTCCTCCGCTGAAGTGTGTCACAATACGTTTCCGACATTAACCTCTCCTAAAGGGAATTACCAGGATAAGAAGGTGGGAGCGCTAATGCGCTCCCATAAAATAAATACCCTGTTTTTTTTAAAGTTCGTCTCCCCCAGGAAGATGGCCTGGCCTCTCGGGACCCATGTTCGTCGGCCACAAGGAGAGTAGTAACGCAAGAGAGGCGGCGGTGGCACCACTTGCACTACCTAGGCCTGACATGAACGACCAGAAGCTTGGAATAAATTTAATTCGTGTCATTATTGCCTGGAAGCCAAGGCTAAAGACAATATTTTCAAGCACAAGACAGCCTGCGCAACCCAGAATCGGCACTATATCATGCGCCCAGCGCTGAACAGGATTTTTCTCGAATGCTAACGGTTTGTCTGCACCGCACATGCCCTGTATAGCCCTGATCTCTGCCTGCTTTCGTCTATATTCTCCTTCGTCGAAGTCAGGATTGAGCAACTTAGAATAAGCTATGTTATTTTTTAATTCTTTTTCGACCTTCTCCTCATGGGTTAAGCCGGTCTCTTTGATGGTCTTAATGCCTTGCACTAGACCACACAAGCCCCCAAGTCCGCCGCCGATTTGAGCTCCAATAACAAAAGCTCTGCGTGAGAAGATCTCTGATTGGCCTGCCAATCTTTGAAGGAAGGTTGGTGTTTTA
>JAKBAF010000077.1 GCA_021809305.1 bacterium | reverse complement strand
GAGTTTTTTAATTAATTTTGTTTCCGATGAGCTTGTGGAAAAAACAGACGAACTCCGTTTTTATAATGCCCTTTATCTGCACGCTGATGGAGCGCGTGCTATCAGTAAAGCAATGGAAAAATATCGAGCTCAGTTTGATCAGCAATTCTTAGCAGAGGAGAAATTGCTTAAAGATCTAGGGTTTGCAAATCCAGAGTTAGAAGCCGTTTTTCTGCGCTCTACCATTCAGGGAATTTCCCTAGAGTACATATTAAGTCCTAAAGATTACCCTCTGCAACAAATGAAAGAGATGTTCATCTCAAGATATAGAATCAAAAGAGGGCCTTAAATGACTAAGATTGTACTGTATATAGCGACAAGCAAGGATGGCTACATCGCAGATGAAAATGGAGGCGTTGATTGGCTGCCGCAGTCTTTGGCGGAAACAGGTGGGCAGGACTACGGCTATCATGAATTTTACGATTCGGTCGATGCTCTTGCAATCGGAAGAAAGACATACGAGCAAATCTTGGGATTTGGCGATTGGCCATATCCAGGAAAACTCTCCTATATCTTCACTCGCAAACCCATGGAATCTTCAAACGAAGAGATTGAATTTGTTTCTAATGACATCCAAGGATTTATTCGTGGACTGGAGAGCAGAAACATAAAAAAATTATGGATCGTAGGAGGCTCTGAGTTGATTGACGCGTTTTATAGCCAAGGGCGAATCGATGAGTTCATTGTGACGATCTTCCCTACTATTCTTAAGAATGGAATTCCATTAAAGACCCTAAGAGATGCCCTGCAAAGGGATGAATTGATCAAGCTGCATTCAACTGATTTCGGCTCTGCAGTGTTTCAGGACCATTATGTGAGAAAAGCGGCACAGTGCCCGTAAATCCAGTCTTAGGACCTAACTTGTTACGTGCTGATCTACCAGAATCGTGTTTCCATCTGGATCGGCAATCATAAAGCTAGCCGGGCCAGTAGAGCTTTCATCGGCTGCTGAAACCATACTTACGCCACGACCTTTCAGTTGGCGCTGCAACTCTCGAATGTCTGTGAATTTTTTGAGGGGCTGAGCATCGTTATTCCAACCAGGATTGAAGGTGAGGATGTTCTTATCGAACATCCCTTGAAACAGCCCAATAGTGTGGTCACCATTCTTCATAATTAGCCAATTCTGCGATTGATCCCCTGCAAAAACTGTAAAACCAAGCTTTTCGTAAAAGAGCTTCGACGCCTCGATATCTTTGACAGCCAAGCTAATAGAGAACGCTCCCAGTTCCATAATTCCCCTCCCACGTTATATTCCCGGCGCATAACAACGACTACAATCCTACTGACCCACCGTGGTATTTCGCAACTTTGGCGTCGTGCATAGGTTAACAATCGAGCTGGAGTTACGCCTTGACGGTAAATATTGTGAATGGGAAGCTCGTCCGACGAAATAAAGGTTGCTCTATGGCGTATAGAATTTTTGCTTTGTGCTTCTTGTTACTTCAATTGCTCTTGAAGCCTGTCGATATTTATAGCGACCATCCCCCATCGATCTTTTCGAACAATCCTATCGAATGGAAAGAGACCAAATTGGAGACCCCTTCCACCTGCTTTTCCATTTTTGAAAATCTCTATTTTGATAATCCGCATCGAGTCTTTTTTACCATTGGAAGGAATATCAATCTTGGCAAGGCGGTGGATATCTCGGAGAGAAGGGGATACTCGTGGGCAAAATATAGACATCCGCCTCAATTTCGATCCTTATCGAGTGGCTCTCCATGCATGTTAGGAACAGCGGTCCTACTGTTGGAAAAGGATTGCACCCCTGATCATTTCGTTCATTTTTATCATTTTCTAGAACATCTAGTGGGTATATGGAATTTTGCGGGCGAGAAGCACCGAGAAGATGTGCAGCTCTTTTTAATTGTGGGTAATGGAAGAATGATACCAGAGAAATGGGAAGTCTCTAATGAAGTTACCTATCATCTCATTAAAGGGCTCTTCCCAAATGTCGAAATAAAAACATGGGGAGATTTTATAGAAGAAACGCAGGGGTGTACAGTTTATTTTAAAAGAGCGATCACTTCGGACCGCAGTATGGAGAGGTTCAAAGTTGAACCGTATGACACCAAATCGATGCTTGGCGGCTATTTTAAATTCCTTTCCGCAGACAGCATGAACAATATGGCCTCTTGTATCCACGACTATTGTGGGGTGGGAAAAAAGCCTCACGACAAGGTCGTCGTGACCTACATCCCTCGTTCCAGGGCGCGATGGTTGGCTCTTGATCGCGAAAGAGAACTTCTCGAAGAAATAAAAGCTTTGCCGAATGTTGAATTAAGTAGTGTAGATTTTGCGGCCATTCCTTTTAGGGAGCAGGTCAACATTGTTGCAAACACAGATGTGCTTATAGGCGTTCATGGAAATGGCCTAAGCCATACACTTTTTTTGCCCAAGAGAGCTGCGCTTATTGAACTTTTTCCGGAAGATTCTTTTCGGCCTGAATATCGCATCTTTGCGAAAGTCCATGGGGTTGACTATTTTGGATGGATTGCAGGAGAGGGTTGGATTGACGACAAAACTGCTGAAAAGACGGGTTGTCGAGGAAATGTTGATGTCAATCGAGGAATAAAAGATATAGATATCGACACTATTGTTCAGATCGTCTCTTCGCGAAAATAAGAGCCAATTTAATGACTGGAAGAAGATAAGCGGAGGGAAATTTCATGCATAGTGAAGACAGTTTTCATTTAGGTGTAAAAGCGCTGATTCATAACCTCGAGGGCAGATTGCTCTTGTTACAGTCAAAGCCAAAGAAATTCAAGAAGGAGGGTGGCAGTTACTGGGATATTCCTGGTGGGCGTATCCAAAAAAATGAGTCGTTAGAGGAGGCCCTAAAACGTGAGGTCTATGAAGAGACTGGTTTGCAGAATATCACTCTCGTGAGTCCCTTTAAGATGGCACTTTCCAATATTCGTATTCCCACTCAAAATGGCGATGTAGGGCTGATTTTTGCAACCTATCTATGTGAGGTCATTGGCGATAGTTCTATTCAGCTAAGTGATGAACACATTGATTTTGGTTGGTTCGATCCGTACAAAGCTATTGAACTATTAGCAGCGAACTATCCTGCTGAGCTTGTAGATAAATTTGCCGAGCTACATCGCGAGCCTGTTGAAAAGAAAGTGACAGGAAGCAATTGCTGCTCTACAGCGCAAGCGCTAAGTGGTGGCAGGTGATCTTAAATCCCATATCAAGATAGAGGCGGTGGGCCTCGTGGCGATGGTGTCCGGTATCTAGATGAACTTCAGCGCATTTTTTAGAGCGTGCGTGCTCAATAGCGTACGCCAGTAGCACTCTTGCCAAGCCTCGCTTTCTTGATCTCTCTCTAGTAATCAGATCATCGACATAGAGCAGTCTTCCCCAGGCTAGGGTCTCAAAACTTCGAAACCCTATGCAGCCACCCACCTCACCTTCATCTTCAACATAGGACAGGGTGTATCCCTCTTTGAGTTGACGCAGAATTTGGCCAACAAAGGGATCGTGCTCCTTTAAATGCGGTTGCAGCTCCTGCAGAGCAGGAAAGCAGCGTGCAATATCGCCGGGGGTGCGCGCTATGAGGACTTGGAGCTCTCTTGAACGATCGGGGGTTGGATTTGTCATCTATGGCGCCCTCGTGCGAGGAAGTAGAGGTCGATCTTTTCAGTTGGCCTTGCAGCAGAACTATAACGGAGAGGGTGGCTCTGTACAACCCCTCAAGCTGCCTTATTTTTTGGATGGTTACTCTAGGCCTGTAAAAAATAATTGTTGCTTAGTTGTAATGTTTATTATATGGCTTAGAAAACACCGAAGGAGGGAGCTATATGTCGCTACAAAGCAATAAGGCCTTAGCAGCACGAGCCATCGAAATCTGGTCTACGGGAAACATAAAAGAGGTAGACGAGGTCTATGCATCGAATTGTGTTAGCCACCATTTAGACCCCCAGACATCGACTGGACGAGAAGAGTGGAAGATATTGATTCAAAAATTTCGCCAAGCTTTTCCTGATATTAAAGAGGTTATTGAGTTTCAAGTAGCGGAGGGCGACAAGGTTGTCACGCATCTTACCTTCAAGGGTACTCAGAAGGGCCGCTTTGATGAAGTTGGGCCAACAAACAAAAAAGTGTCTACTCATGTTGTCGTGATCGATCGAATCGAGGATGGTAAGATCATTGAGACCTGGACAGCCTGGGACAAGTATGGTGTACTAGAGCAGCTAGGTGCACTTGCCCTGGCTCATCACGGCCACTAGAGGTTTGCGCAACGGGGTTGCAAAGAGAGGACGTTTTTAGCGATGGCAAAGATTAAGCAGCCCGAAGTGGTTCAAGTGCAATCGATGGGGAAGCGGCTCGAGGGTCTTCTCGATATCCCATCTGGTGCCACAGGTATTGTCCTCTTTGCACATGGGAGTGGTAGCAGCCGCCATAGCCCTCGCAACCATTTCGTAGCAGAGGTGTTGCGAGAGGGGAGATTAGCAACCCTCCTATTTGATCTGCTTACACCTGATGAGGAGAGCGAGGATCTTGCTACTCGCGCAATTCGCTTTGACATCGAGCTTCTTGCGGGTCGCGTACTTGGAGCAATAGAATGGCTCTCTTCTTATGAGAAGACCTCTAGCTTGCCAATTGGCCTCTTTGGAGCAAGCACAGGGGCAGCAGCGGCCTTAATTGCAGCAGCCACAAGACCTCGCGAGGTGCAGGCCGTCGTCTCTCGTGGGGGGAGGCCTGACCTTGCAGATGTGTGGCTCGGGCGGGTAGAGGCGCCAACGCTTCTCATTGTAGGTGGGGCTGATCACCTCGTTCTCGATCTTAATAAGGAAGCGCTTGAGGCTCTTAACTGCGAGAAGCGCCTGGAGGTCATTCCGGGCGCAACTCACCTTTTTGAAGAGCCGGGCACGCTAAAGAGCGCAGCTACTGCTGCTCGGACTTGGTTTCAGGATCATCTGCACGAGTTATCCTGATATAGATCGCTCCCTTAGCAGTTCAATAACCTCCTCATCTGATGTTGCGCTGAACTCTCTATAGAACTGACCTACAGCGGCAAAGTTTTCTGGAGCATAGAGGCAGATGACCTCATCTGCTAGGCGTTCAATCTCATATAGTGTTTCAGGAGGGGAGACAGGTATCGCCACCACGATCCTTGCCGCTCCTTCCTCACGCATTGAACTGATAGCAGCCTTCATTGTGGAGCCTGTGGCAAGGCCATCATCGACCAAGATGACCGTCTCTCCTTTAACCTCTCGTGGTCGTGGGTCATTGCGATAGACCTGCAGTCGCTCCCGAGCCTCCCTTGTGCGCTCCTTCACCTCGCGTGCCAGGTACTCTTTAGAGATACCAAGGCGTTTGATGACCTCCTCGTTAAAGATCCCCTCCCCGTGCTCAGTGATGGCTCCAATTGCATACTCAGGATTGAAGGGCGCACCGATCTTATGGGGACAGGTGATATCGAGCGGCAGGTCCAAGCCTTTCGCAACCTCATAGGCTACCGGTACCCCGCCGCGCGGCAGACCGATAACCACGGCGCCTGGGCAGTTCCGATAGTGAAGAAGCTTTTCTTGCAGGCGCTTGCCTGCGTCTCTGCGGTCATTAAAGAACATAAACCACCCCCTGAGTGAAATTATTGTGGCTGGAGCTATCATGATGCTCCACTTTGTCGATCAAGTGCCACATCAAAATAACAGGGTGGTGCATCTGCGCTCTCCCCATTTAAATTAAAACATATTAATCTGCAAAATGTGAAAAGATCCGCTAAAACCGCTCATTTTTTGGCCTGGATATTGTGGGGGCTCTCCTGCCTCTTCCTCCTTTACGAGTATTTTCTGCGCACGGCGCCGAGTGTGATTGTTCCAGAGCTTGAAGCAGCCTTTGGCGTCACAGCAGGTGCTATAGGGGCCCTTTCGGGCTTCTATTTCTACGTCTATGCCCCGATGCAAATCCCTGTCGGGCTCCTCATGGATCGGTTTGGAGCAAGAAGGCTCCTTACCCTAGCTGCCATCCTCTGTGGCCTTGGAGGAATTCTCTTCGGCATTGCTCCCACATACTGGGTCGCGGCAGCTGGACGGATTTTGATGGGATTTGGCTCAGCCTTTGCCTGGGTTGGAATGGTCTACATCTCCTCGCATTGGTTCCGCGCAGAGAGGTTAGCCCTCCTTATTGGTTTAGGCAATTCTGCAGCAAGTGTGGGTGCGATCATTGGACAGGGTCCCTTGGCTTTAGCTGTTGCGCAATTGGGGTGGCGCCTTGCTGTCGCAGTTGTTGGCGGCGTTGCTGGTCTCTTGATAGCTGTCGCTATGCTTATCTTTCTTAAGCGCGATCCGCTAGTTGCCCATGGGGCTGAAGAGGGCATGAGGTCAACGATGTGGCAAAACCTCCGGCTTGTAGCCTCAAGCTCGCAGAGCTGGATCAATGCCTGTGTGGGGCTTCTAGCCTATGTCACAACGAATACCT
>JAKBAF010000076.1 GCA_021809305.1 bacterium | reverse complement strand
CAGTTGAAGGCACTGCTCCTCTAGCGCGAGATTTTCACCTGTCCCTTCGCGCAGCTCTGATAGGATGTATTCGAGAAAGGAGAGGTGTTCATCCCGCATAGCAAGGGCCTCGGAAAGGGCGTCTTCATTCGTAAGCATCTGCGCGACAAGACTCTCCTTTTCAATAAGCAGATTGCGCAGCCGCAGAAAGTCTTGCTCTTGGCACTCTCTTGTTGAGGCTAGCTCTAATCGAAGCGCCTCAATCTCTCTCTCTCTTGCAGCGATCTGCTCGGTTACTTGGAGCGACGCCTCCTGCATTCTAAGCACAGTCCCCTGTAGGCGAGTATTCTCCTGCTCAAGTCTCTTTAGATAGTTAGCATCAAAGGCCGAGAGGGATTGGGGAAGTGGTTGGTAGGTGAAAGGCTTATTACCCTGTTTACCCGCCCCTCTTGCGAGTTTCCCAGACGGGCTTGTTGCGAAAATGGGGGTTGAAAGGGTGAGAAGGGCGGTCAGGGCACCGAGCCCCATAATAGAGAGAGCCTTGCTCCGCAAAAGGGATGGAGAGGGTGCGGTGTTTAAGGTCTTTTGCGAAAAGAGGGTCTCTGGAAAGGATTTCCGTCTCATTGGCTGTGCCTCCGTAATGCTAGTGCTCAAGAGATATAGAAAGCCTTTTGCTAAAAAGCAAGAGGAGATGCATTCGGAGAGGAAGAAACGGAGGAATAAAAAAAGTCCTGCTCCCTATGACGTTGGGAGCAGGACTTAAAAAGGGAGGGGGTAGCTTGACTACTCGTCCTCTCCGTTGCCTTTGAAGCAGCTAACAAGCTTGTTGAAGCCCTTAACTGTCTGCTTGGAGATCTGGTTCGAGCCGCCCTCAACGATACCTGCAAGCGAGGCCGTGGTGCCAAGGATTGCGGCTGTCTTACCAAGGGAGCTCATCTCCCGAACGAATCTTAGCTGAGCTAAGGAGCCAGCAAAAACCACCCACTGAATGGCTTGAAGAGCTGGGCTAACAACCTCCCTGCGCCAGTTAGTTGCGTCCCTGGCGACCGGGCTTGGGGAGACTTTGCGGTTCGCAAGTTCAATAAGCGAGACCGAGGCAGCGAGTGGCAAAGCAACCTGACGGGCAAGGCTTAAGGAGCTTGTATATCTATTGAGAAGCACAAGCGCTCCTGCCGTAAAAGCAGCAACGCCGGCGCTTGTTGCGTAGCTTGTTACGGGAGCTGCTGGCCTGCCACTGTGCTTTGTCGCGTTTTTCGATACAACATAAGGGGCTACATAGCCTTCAGCTATTTTTGCATATTCCATCTAACGTCCTCCTATAGACTGATTAGGTTGTTAAAATAATAACTAAAACATTTCATGAGCTTTCCTGATCTTTTACTCCGATCACAAAGAGCGAAAGGGCGAGGCATCCTAGCTGGAGAGTTGCAGCGCCAAATGCCTGTATCGAGCTAAAGGTTATCCTCTTCATGCCATTGGATGCGAGAAGGAAGAGTGCGGCCGTGCCCATTGTGGCCATAGCCCCAAAGAGTACTTCCCGATAGTGGCTATTGCGACCCTCGATAATCCCCTGCCATTCAGGCATATCGCTTAATTGACCTATAAGGAGCGCTCCTCCAACAGATATGAGGCCAATTCCAAGGAGGGCAGCTGTCTGGCTTGGGGAGAACCAGAGGGCGGTAAGAGAGGCGGTAGCACCAACTGTAAAGGCGGCGCAGCGCTCTAGGGTAAGGCCCCAGTCTTGCTCTTCTGGCGTCACTCTTTCATCTTCCGCGCAGCTATTTGATCGAAGCGTTGAATAGAGAAGGGTCGCGCTACACCCAAGTGTTAGAGAGGGGATAATAAGGCCTGTAAGTGCAGATCGAAAGGGTAGGGAGAGGGGCCTCGCTCTTATGGCCTGTACAAGCGCCTGGCAAGAGGTAAGAAATGTTGCAGCAAATAGACCCGGAATGATCGGGGTCCAGGGTGAACTCCATTCATCAAGAGGAACTTGATAGCCGGCAGAAACTCCCGCTCCGGTCTTATGAGCGGCGTGAACCCTCTTTGTAAGATGAACTACGCCCCCAGCAAGAGCTGCTATCCCGCAGACGAGACCTGAGCGGATGCCGGCGCTCATGTTTAGGCCCATTTTGGCGGCGCCCGGTAGATAATAGGCGAGTAGAGAGAGGAGGCTTCCCCCTGCAAAGGCGGCTACACTCTTTGCCTTCTCGCTATTGTCTGCTCCCAGGTTTTCCCACAGGCTGCTCAGCCTGCACTCTGTACCAATCATTTAGAACCCACCACAATCCAACTTGATCAATTACTATGACATTTGGGTTCTTTTTTTTCAAGAAGTAAAAAATCCAATCCGAATAATAACCTTGCCGGCGTAAGTCCCATCCTCACCTAGACGCTAAAGTCACTTCGCCATAGACTATCTATTTTTCTCCGCAATTCCAAGGAGGCTTTATGAGGCCAAAGGATCTTATTGCCCCATATAGCTGGGCAGAGAGGCGCGTTGTCCTCCATCAGGGGATTCTCTTTCTTCCTGAGTTTATAGAGCATGGCACCTATTCGCTTCCGCATTGGAGCGACCCTGTTCTATTCGGAAATGAGAATCCCATCGAGGTGGAGTATTGCAGTGGCAACGGTCACTGGATTATTGAGAAGGCGAGGAGAGAGCCCCATCGCAATTTTATTGCGATCGAGCGTCGTTTTGAGCGCGTCCGGTGCATCTGGTCAAAGAGAGAGAACCAGCATCTTACGAATCTCTTGATTCTCTGCGGCGAGGGCTACGCGGCAACAAAGGAGTATTTTCCCTCTGAATCGATCAGCCAGATCTATGTGAACTTCCCCGATCCGTGGCCCAAGAATCGGCACGCCAAAAATCGACTGCTCGACTTGAAGTTTGCCCATGAGCTCCACCGGGTTTTGAAGGAGAGTGGCCGCTTTATCTTGGCAACAGATGATCTCAAGTACGCGCTCTCTGGATCTAAGGAGATGCTCTCTCAAGGAGGATTTGAGCCGATTACTCCCTACCCTCACTATATCACCGATCCCGAAGGTTACGGCTCATCGCTCTTTGAGAAGCTCTGGCGAAGCAAAGGGCGGACAATCTACCACATCGAATTTGCAAAGAGACAGCTATTAGTCAACCAAAGGGTGGGATAGCCGCTAGATGAGCCTTGTCGCAACAAGGTCGTGAAAGAGGAGTCCGTGAGCGGTGAGCTTGAGCCTTGATTCACTCCTTGCAAGGAGTCCATCAACGATAAGATCCTCGATAGCTTGCTCGCTCTCGGATGAGAGGAGTCCATGGCGCTCTACAAAACATTGAAGATCAATCCCATCAATTAGTCGAAGCCCTATGGCAAGAAGCTCTCGCCGCGCAAGCTCGGGCGAGAGAGACTCCTCAAAATCTCTTGGATCTCGCCCCTCGCTGAGAAGGGCGGCATAGCGGCGCAGGTTGGCCACGTTTCGCGAGCGCCGCCCTCCCATATAGCTACAAGCTGAGGGGCCAAGCCCAAGATAGGGCCTCCCCGTCCAGTAGCCCATGTTATGGACCGAGGGCAGGTTCCCACGCGTAAAGGCCGAAATTTCATAGCGTTGCAGACCCGCAAGCTCTAAGGCGTCTACGGCCTCTTCGAGGAGGGCAAGCGATATCTCATCTGATGGCATCTCTTTCTCTATTATCGCCTTGCGGCGAAAGAAGAGAGAGGGCTCTTCAATTGTTAAGTTATAGAGAGAGAGGTGGGTGATTGGCAGTTCGATAAGCCTTGCCACATCGCGTCTTACATCACCGCTCTTATGGCCGGGAAGGTCAATCATCAAATCGACCGAGATGTTCTCTATGCCACCCTCATAGGCCGCCTGCGCAGCGCCCAGTGCCTGGGCTCCACTATGGCTGCGGCCAATCGAGAGGAGCCTTTTTTCATCTAGGGTCTGTACCCCAAGGCTGACCCGGTTGATCCCAGCCCTCCTGTACTCCCTCATCCGTTCCGCATCGACATCTTCAGGATTGGCCTCTAGCGTAATCTCGATATTGGGATCAAGGGAGCCAAGCCAGGAGAGGATCTCGGCAATCAGCTCAGGCGCTAACTTGGAGGGGGTCCCTCCCCCAAAGTAGATCGAAACGAGCTTGTGGTTCTCAAGCCACTCCCTGTGCAGTTCAAGTTCGCTTTTAAGACCATCCAGTAGCACTTGATGCAGAGAGGGTTGATCGAGCAAGACGTAGAAATGACAGTAATGGCACCGCTTGGAACAGAAGGGGATATGGATGTATAGGCTACCACTCATCTTCATCAGGGTGGAGCATCCCCCGTCGCCAGCGGTTTCGATCGCTAAAGGGATCCTCATCTTCTGTAACTTCCTCGCTAGGCTCCTCCTCCTCAGATCGCTCTTCGGCAAAGCTTGTCTCAAAAAGGCTATCACTCTCCGGCTCATTCGTATCGGTTGGTGTATTCGCCTCATCGACAATGTCGATCTCAGGGAGGGTTGGCATATCGGTGTATTGGGTACGCCCCGCAGCTTTGCGAGGGGTAACATACTCTTCTAGCTCTCCACTCTCCTTAAGAAAGCGGAGCTTCTCCTGCTCCTCCGCGATCTTCGCCCGCGTTGACTCGATTTCAGCCGAGTGCTTCGGGATATCCTTCTTTGGAACAAGGCCGAGCTTGAGCCACTGCTCAAGATCCCGAAGCTCTGCTTCCAATTTTTTCAATCTATCGCTTCGTAAGCTCATTCCCTCTATCCTCTGTGAAACACGGCCCGTCAAAACCTGCTATCCTATCTAGGGGGAGATAGAAGGTCTTCTCATTTTTTTTCAAACTATACCCTCAAAGCCACCATCATACTCGAAATCATGCCACGAATTCAGCTATCATCCCTAACGTTACGGATTCTAAGGGGTGTTTAATGTACGCCTTAGGGTAATTTTACAGGACTCTCTTTTACGAAATAGCCCTACCACAAAGGAGCTTGGAGTCTCATGTTAAGCTATCTCTTGCGCAGAGCCTCTCTCCTCGCTTGCCTCTCGGGCTGCGTGACTTTAAGCGCCTCGCCACTTCTTGTCGACGTAACTGCGCCCTCTGCTATCCTCATCGATGCCGAAAATGGATCCATTCTCTTTGAAAAGGAGGCTTTTGCCCCGCATTATCCCGCAAGTATCACGAAGATTGCAACTGCATTATACCTGCTTGAATGTAAAGGGGAGGCTTTAGAAGAGGTCGCAACCGCCTCTCAAGAGGCCATGGGTGCCATAAGTTCGGATGAAAAGCGGCGACGAAACTATAATCCCCCCCACCGATTAGAATTTGGTGGAACCCATATGAATATTAAACGGGGCGAGCAGCTCTCCTTGGAAACTCTTCTATATGGCCTAATGCTTGAATCGGGCAATGATGCCGCCAACGTCATTGCAGAGCACATCTCAGGTTCAGTTCCAGCCTTTATGGAGTCGCTAAAAGCTCGCCTTACAGCGCTCGGTGCAACGCGCACCCACCTCCTCAACCCTCATGGGCTTCACCACCCCGATCAGCTCACCTGCGCCCATGACATGGCCCTCATTGCCAAGGAGGCGATGCGCTACCCCCTCTTCCGAGAGGTGGTAGCTACAGTTGTTGCGCCAAGACCTTCCACGGCGCTGCAGCCGGCCACAAAGCTTTACACTCACAACGCCCTGCTCAAGAGGCGCTCTCCCTACTACTACTCGCACGCGATAGGCATCAAAAACGGCTATACTTCTGCCGCTAAAGGAACGCTTGTCGCCGCCGCAAGCAACGGACGGCGCAGCCTCATCGCTGTCCTCCTGAACAGTGAGGGTAAGAACAGATTTTCAGATGCCGCCACCCTCTTCGAGGCCGCTTTTAAAGAGCCTGAGATCACACACACCCTCCTCCACGCCGCCGACGCCTCCTTCTCTTGCGATGTCAAGGGCGCCGCATCTCCTCTCATTGCTCGCCTGGATACCGATATTACCGCCACCTACTACCCCTCACTCTCTCCCACCTTTGAGGCGCATCTCCTTTGGAAGGGTGGCTATACTCTCCCCATCAAAGAAGGTGAGGTGGTTGCTACGCTTAACCTCCAAAAAGATGGCCAACCCTTCTGTGTGATCCCACTTGTTGCGACATGCGATCTCCTTGCCATCCCGCCTGGTCGCACGTCGCATTTGATCTATGGTGTGGCAGGGATTGCCCTCGCGCTTTTCTTGATCTTTTTGATCCGTCGTCATCGGCGCTAAAAGGGCGAAGATGGGGATGCGTTTTTTCTCGCTGCGTAGGATGGTCTGATCTCATCTCAGTACTTGACATTCTTCTCAGTTCCATTCGATTATTCACACATTCTCCATGGATTGAATTTTGATGGACGATGTAGACAACTTCCACGACCTTCGCTCAAATTGGGTAGAGAGCATGCGTAATTATTTTAGATCTTTTGAGGTAATTGCAAAACTCCAGTTGACCGCTTTCTGGCGCTTTTACCGATCTTTGCAATTCTGCATAAATCCCCTACTCTTAGGAGCATGCGAATTTATGCAGAATTGCAAATCTCGGATAAAATCAC
>JAKBAF010000075.1 GCA_021809305.1 bacterium | reverse complement strand
ATTGACTTTTTCTTCAGGACTCTTGCTGGCATAAATATCTGAAACACCAACTGCATTCGCTAAATAGCGGACTTCTTCCTCACGATCTCCAGAGACAATCATCACTTTTTCAATTCGATGCTTAGGGAGCAGGTGGCGAATAAAGGATCCGCTCTCTTTTCTGGGCGTGTCGTGAAAGCGATAGTAAGCTGCGAGCTCGCCATCGATTATGATGACACATTCGAGGCCGATCCCCTTTGGGAGTGAATCGAGCTTATCTTTTAATCCAAGTTTATCTAATCGTTTGCGGCTTGTAAGGATGATCTCATGGCCGTCGATGATCCCGCGCAATCCCTCGCCCTTTGGCTCGCTGATCTGCTTAACCTCCAATAGGTCGATCTTCTCCTCCGATGCTTTTTGGAGTAGGGCACTTGCGAGCGGGTGCTTGGAATATCTCTCTATACTTGCAGCAAACTTTAGGACCTCTCTTGGGTCTCCAGGTCGAAATAGCAGCTGCTCTGTTAAAACTGGCTTCCCGTAGGTTAACGTTCCAGTCTTATCAAAAATCATGGTCCTGCATTGATCTAACTGTTCTAAAACAATTGGATTTTTGATCAAAATCCCGCAGCGTGCGCTTAAAGAGATCGATCCTATAATTGCAACAGGAATAGCAATTAAGAGTGGGCAAGGAGTTGCAATAACAAGAACGGCTAAAAAACGAATCGCCTCACCACTTGCTATCCAGGCAGCCACTGCAATTAGAATTGAAACAGGGGTAAACCAAGCGCCAAGTTGATCAGCAAGGCGGCGCATCTTTGGACGCTTCCCTTCCGACTCGCGCATGACCTGCATTATCTTTGCATATCGCGAATCGATAGCTAGTTTTGTCGCTTTAATGGTGAAGGAGTCATCTCCATTGATCGCACCTGATAGCACCGCAGAACCTGGAGCCTTCGATAGGAGAAAGGGCTCTCCTGTCAAAAAGGACTCATCCATTACCCCTCGGCCCTCTACGACGTTGCCGTCAACAGGACAGATCTCATGGGGAAAGATAATCAAACTCTCTCCAATTTTAATCTCCCCAACAGAAATATCTTCAATTTGCGCATTGTTTTTGCGATGGGCCGTTGTGGGTGCACGTTTTGCAAGCGCCTCAAGAACTCGAGAAGCAGCCCCAATGGCATAGTGTTCTAAGGCCTGTCCGCCAGAGAGCATAAGCACCACCAAGGATCCTGCCAAATACTGTCCAAGGATGACGGCTGTAACAATAGAGAGGCCCGCCACTAGGTCCGCGCCGAATTCCAGGTGGAGCATTTTGCGCAGGAGAGCTAGGAGAAGAGCCCCTCCTCCAATGAGAAGGACCGCATAGAGAGGGTAGTCAACATAGGCCCTAAAGCCTGGAATCAAAAAATAAAAGATCAGAAAGGCCGCGATGCCCGCAGTGGCAAAGATCGCAATGCACCCTTGCAAACCAATGCTTTTGACCTTTTTTGCCACGGCTTGCGTTGGACTCTTCATTTTAGGAGAAGGCATCGTTCATAGCTGCATTTTACTCTTTTCTACGTTTATGGAAAAACGGTAGAGTGGCACCACTCTAACATGGGGGTTACGTGATGCGCTTTGAAGAAAAACTTACTATCTATGCAGAGCTTTTAATGGCACACGGGCTCAATGTACAGCCTGGGCAGGTGGTCAATCTTGCAGGTGAGCTGATTCACCGCACACTGCTTGAAAAAATGGCCAGAGTGGCCTACCGGCGTGGGGCTAAATTCGTGAATGTGGATTTTGTAGACCAGGCACTGACACGTCTGCGCATTCAAGAGTCGCGCGACGCTGGGTCTCTCAAGTATGTTCCACGTTTCATACCTGTGAAGTATGAGGATTTTGTGGAGGAGGGGGCGGCCGTTCTCCGTTTGCTTGGAAGCGAAGACCCCGATTGTTTGGCCGATCTGCCCGCTCAAAAGGTCAATGACCTTCAAAATACCTATCGCCAAAGCCTAAAAAAATACTATGTTGAAGGTGTTGGAAAGTCCAAAGTTCAGTGGACCGTTGCTGCGGCTGCCACCCCTAAATGGGCGAAAAAAGTCTATCCCGAACTGCCGGAGAAGGAGGCTTGCGAGGCGCTTTGGGAGGCCATTTTCAAGATGTGCCGCGCGGATACTCCAAACTGTTTAGAGATCTGGGAGAAGCACAGCGCAAGACTTGCAGAGCGGGCTAAAAAACTAACAGCTCTTCGCATTAAAGAGCTCCACTTTACAGGTCCTGGGACCGATCTTAAGGTCTACTTAGCGCCTTGTGCCCTCTTCAAAGGTGGAGGGGACTACACTCCGAAGGGGGTCCATTTTGAGGCCAATATTCCGACAGAGGAGTGTTTTACAACACCTGATTGCCGCCTAACTCAAGGCACAGTGCGCGTGACACGTCCCGTCCCTGTCAATGGGGAGCTTGTCAAGGACCTTGAGCTCGAATTTCAAAAGGGTGAGATCACCAATTTCAAAGCTTCTCAGGGCAAAGAGAGTCTCGCTGCCTATTTGGCTAACGATCCAGGTGCTTGCCGCTTAGGTGAGGTGGCACTTGTAGGGACGGATTCGCCGATCTATCAGAGTAAGAGAATTTTCGAAGAGATCCTCTTCGATGAGAACGCTGCCTGCCATATTGCAGTCGGGTCGGCCTACCGCTTCTGTTTGGATGGAGGCGCTACGATGACGCCAGATGAACTAGAAGCTATAGGTTGCAACGACAGCTCTGTCCACACTGATTTTATGATCTCTTCTGAGGAGATCGATGTGATGGCCAAAGACTATTCAGGACAAGAGATAATGCTTATTAAGAAAGGTCGCTGGGTCGGCGTTGAGTAGTTTGGGGGAATAAAACTAGCTACAAGCGCGATGCTCCTGTTTGGGTGCCTGTTTTGGTGACAGGCTGTTTAACTCCTCTTTGTGTAGGCGCCACACTGGCATGAAACGGTCCATAAAGCCGTGAAAGCGTGCATTGTGGTAGCGCTCAAGGAGGTGGACGAGTTCGTGGACGATAATGTATTCGAGGCAGTGGATGCTTTTTTTTGCGAGCTCCAGGCTCAGCCAAATGCGACGGGCGGTGATGTTGCAAGTGCCCCACCTTGTCTTCATCTTCTTAATGCCCCAGTCAGCGACCTGGACGCCGATAAGCGGCTGCCACTTCTCAAGCAAGGGGGGGATCAGCGCCTTGAGCTCATCCCGATACCACCGCTCTAATACTTGCTCTCTTTGATCACTGCCCACCCCAGGCCGCACTATGAGATCAATAACGCCGGTTTCATGCGCATGCACGTGGGGCCGCCCCTTGCGCTCGATCACATTCAATTCGTACTGCTTACCTAGGAAGTGGTGGCTCTCACCACTCACTATCTCTTGGAGGGTCTTGCGTGGCTGATCCGCAAACTTGGCAAGGTGGCGTTTGATCCACTCCATCTTTTCAGCAATTGCGAGCCGGATGGCACGCTCGCTCATCCGCAAGGGAGCAGCGATACGCACTTGGCCATTGGAGGCGTAGACGCGAAAGGAGAGGTGCTTGACGGCCTTGCGAGCGACATCTACCAAGAGGTCGTCAACTAGGATCTCTACCATTCCAAACCTTCTTCACGACATCTCCCCCGCAATTTCAATGAGAATGCCATTCGGATCTCTCACGTAGGCGACGACCTGCCCCCAGGGCTTTAGCTGTGGGGGAGTTAGCTCTATAGCTCCTGCTTCTAGCGCTTTGCGGTACCATTTTTCTGGATCATCTGTGGTAAAGGCGATCTCGCAAGCTTGGGGCAGGCGCCCAATGCTATTGCGCTCATACCCCTCAGGTAGGTTTGTCATTGCCAAGTCTTCCGAGACAAAAGCCAATGCAACACCCTCTGTCATCAGCTCAGCGTAAGCATTGCTTTCGTGAATAAATTTAGGTTTAATGCCAAAGGCAGCGCCATAGAAGTGGATTGTTTTAGAGACATCTTTGACATAGAAAATGGTGTGGGAAAATTTAATCATACTAAGCCTTTTTTTTCGAGCTCCATGCGAACCTGTGCTGCGGATTGAAAGAGAAGGGCATCGATACCCATCTGTTTTGCGGCTTCAACATTCTCTAGCTTATCATCGATAAAGAGAACTTCCTGAGGAGGGAGGTTTATTGCGCGCAAGAGGGCTTCATACGCTTTGGGATCGGGCTTGTTAAGGCCAATTTCGCATGAGAGGAGGCATGGATCGAATAGCTGATAGAGGCCAAAGTCGCGAATGAGTTTAACGTAGCGGTCATTGATATTGGATAGGAGGCCGACGCGGATCTCACGGTTTTTTAACTCTTGAACGAGTGCATACATCTCCGGATTGGCTCCAACGCTTGCTTTAAGGATAGAGGTGTAGGTGTGTGGCCAATCGTGTCGCAGGCGAATGCCCCGTTCAGCAGCTAATTGGAGCCAAAAGTCGATATCTGATCTTCCGGACTCGACGGCTCTCTGTTTCTCCAAGTTCAACTGCTCGAACTCAGGTTTTGAGAGCTGAAAGGTATCGCACATGAAATCGACAACAATTGAGCGATCCGGGGTTGCTAAAACGTTCCCCCAATCAAAGACGACAGCTTGTGGAGCGGCCAGTAGTGATGCGGTAGCGGTAAGAAGCAAAAGCAGTGTTTTTTTCATAGGTGCCCTTTTGAAATAGCCCTTTAGAAAGGTGAGAGTTTGCCAACTCTTTGACGCCTGGTCAATTCTAAAAGTTTAACGACAGGGAAGCGCACGGATCTGGTATATTGGAGGTCTCCTAGAGCTTAGATCGAGCAGCGAAATTATGAAAATGGCCGATTCTCAGGGCTGTTACCTGATAGAAAAAAAGTGCACCCCACGAACAGGGCGCACCATTGTGGGAGATAAAAATAAATGCGCTACTCCCTCTCGTCGTCGTGGTCGGGCCTATGGTGGCTGATGTAGTGCTCTTTTGGGCAGCATATGTGGGTCGCTTGCTCCTCGAGCTCGTCGCTTCGCTCTTTTGCCAGCCTCTTCTGCTGCTGCTGACGCTTGATCTTTCGCCAAGCCCAACGGGCGGCTAGCACGTAGAGAAGGGTTCTAACGATCTTTTTCATTCTGATCTCTTCTTTTGGATAATAAGTTAGTCGTCCGCTCCCATTACCTCCTTACTGGAAGCTGGGGCGTACATTCTTCGTGTCTTCTCAGTGTTCTTTGCCGAGTTTAGAAGAGCGAAGCGTTGCGAGAGGGGGTCGTAGTAGCTGATCTGACCGCGTTCGATATCGAAGAACCAGCCATGGAGAAAGAGCTCTTGCCGCTCTACAAGTGCTCGGATAAAGGGGTAGCTAAGGAGGTTATCGAGCTGAAAGAGAATCGAGAGATAGGTGGCGCATGCTGCAAGCTCGCTCTTGGAGGCATTAGGAGGCGCGCTATCGAGGGCGAGTCGTTTTGCCGGTCCCCCAAATTGGAGCCATCGCTCTAAAATCTCTTCCGGAAAGCCAGATTCTCCCTCATCAAAGAGGCCAGCAATTGCGCCGCAGTGAGAGTGGCCGCAGACAATGATCTCCTTAACCCTTAAGACCTCCACAGCGTAGTAAAGAGAGGCTGCAACCCCATCCCATGCAATTGAGGTGTCGTAATAGGGAACAAAGTTGCCGGCGGCTCGAATAACAAAGAGGTCACCTGGTCTTGCGTCAATGATAAGCTCAGGAATAACCCGCGAATCGCTACAGCCGATAAAGAGGGTGCGAGGCGACTGGCCCTCTTGGACAAGCCGGACAAATTCTTGCTCGTGCTCGGTAAAGTAGAAGTCTTTAAAGACCTCATGCCGCTTTGCAAAGTCGAGGGAGCGCTCGACCGCCCACTCATTCGGCTCTCCTTGGGCGGCAAGATCGAAGAGGCACCCTATGGCAAGGAGTGAGAAGAGGAGTGGTATGCGCATCGACCTTGGCCTCTTTTTCGTTGTCTATCTGCCTATTCGCGAAAATAGAGGGAAGAAGTGAGGAAAGTAAAGAATTTTTAATCTATAAATGGCAGAAAAGAGAGGAGTTCTGGCGCGCATGGAGGAGGAGAGGCTCAGCAATAAGCCTAAGCGGCCGGGTGGGCGCATTGACGCTCTCCCCTCTTCTGTCTATCGCCTCCAGTTAACGGCGGAGCTCGGCTTCAAAGAGGTTACCGCCCTGCTTCCATATTTGAAGGAGCTTGGGATCGAAGGGCTCTACTTCTCTCCCTATTTCGACGCCATCAGCACCCATGGCTACGATATCGTTGACCCGAATAGGCTCAATCCCGAGCTTGGGACGGAGGAGGAGTTTAATAAACTCTGCCAGCAACTTAAAAAACTTGGTCTTAAACACATCATCGACCTTGTGCCGAACCACATGGGCATTAAAGGGCGCAGAAATAGATGGTGGAGTGATGTTTTGGAGAATGGGCCGAACTCCCGCTACGCCTCCTTCTTTGACATCGATTGGACGCCGGAAAAGGCTGAGCTTAGGAACAAGGTTCTCCTGCCGCTACTCGGAGACTTCTATGGGTACGTTCTTGAAAGACAGGAGATCCAATTGTGCTGGGAGGGCAATGAGCTCTGCCTCCGCCACCACGACGATGAGCTCCCGATCTCGCTACT
>JAKBAF010000074.1 GCA_021809305.1 bacterium | reverse complement strand
GTCAATTGAAGGGAGGATTGCGATCCAGATCGATGCCAAGGAGGCGTGCCCACGCTACGCCTGCCGAATCGTGCGTGGGGTAAAAGTTGGCCCCTCACCTGCCTGGCTTGTGGCGCGCTTAGGTGATAGTGGGTTGCGCAGCGTCAATAACGTAGTCGATGTGATAAATTTTGTTATGCTCGAGCGCGGCCACCCCATGCACGCCTTCGATCTCGATCGATTAAAGGGTGGGCGCATCGACATCCGATTCGCAAAAGAGGGAGAGGAGATCACCACACTTGATGGAAGCAAGCGCTCCCTCTCCTCGGATAACCTCCTTATCTCGGATGGGGCGCAGCCCGTAGCTATCGCTGGAATCATCGGAGGCGAGGAATCTGCTGTTCATGAGGGAAGCTGTGATTTGCTTATCGAATCGGCCTACTTCCTTCCGGCTATGGTTCGACGGAGCAGCAAAGCCCTTGGCCTCAAAACAGACTCCTCGATCCGCTTTGAGCGGGGCACCGATCCCAATGGTGTAACCCCAGCTCTTAATCGCGCAGCCCTGCTGCTCCAGCAGGTCTGTGGCGGAGAGCCTCTCCAGGGAGTCCTCGATATCGCCACACGCTCCTTCCCTGAAAAGCATCTTACCTGCCGCGTAAAAGCTGCCAATGCTCTACTTGGATCGCAGCTTGCCATCGGAGAGGCTGAAGAGCTCTTTCGCCGTCTCCACTTTCATGTCACCGCCCGTGCAGCCGGCGAGCTGCAAGTGGACGTTCCTACCTATCGCACAGACGTGATAAGCGAGGTCGATCTCATTGAGGAGCTCGCTCGCCTTTACGGCTACAACAACCTGCCTAAAGCGCAACCCCGCTATACCACCTCGCAGCTGCCGCACACCCCCCTCTTCTCATTTGAAAGGGAGATCCGCACACGCCTTATTGGAGAGGGGCTTCAAGAGATCATTACAAGCAGCCTGATCAGCCCCTACCAAACCTCTCTCGTTGCGGCGACGCTACAAGGCGCTGAGATCATCGAGGTTCTCAACCCCTCATCAAGTGAGCAGAGCGTGATGCGACCCTCCCTGCTCCCAAGCGCCTGCGCCGTAGCCCGGCGAGGCGCCCACCATGGATTAAGCCATGCGGCTCTCTTTGAGATCGGAAGGGTCTACTTTGAGGCGGCTGGCAACTTCCAGGAGAAGAGTCAAGTCGGCATCTTCTTGACAGGCCCCATCCACCCTCCCCACTGGGCTGAAAAGGCTCGTGAGGTTGATTTTTTTGATCTAAAACGAATTATCGAAAATCTCTTTGCCGCACTTGGCCTGAGCGAACCCACTTTCCTGCCCTCTCTGCTCGCCACTCTCCACCCTGGGCGGCAGGCTCACATTGTTGCAGGAGGCCAGCCTGTTGGAGCATTGGGAGAGGTCCATCCAGCAACACTTCGAGCTGCTGACTTTAGCAGCCGAGCCTATTTCGGTGAGCTCAACCTCGATACGCTCATCCAGCTAAGGCAAGAGAGAGCCCCGATGAGAGATATTCCTCTCTTTCCCTCATCCATTTGGGACTGGACGGTGACGGTTAAGGAGGAGGTCACCCTAAAAGCCCTCCAGGATGCCATTTGGAAGGCCCGATCGCGCCTCTTGAAAAAGCTAGATCTTCTCGATATCTTTAGAGGGGTTCACGTTGGCGAGGGAAGAAAGAACGTCACTTTCCGTTTTGTCTATCGGGACGACCGGAAGACCGTCTCACAAAGTGCTGTTGAGGCGGAGCACCAGCGGATTACAGCAGGGGTCATGAGGGAGCTTGGGATATGAGGGGAAGAGGATTATACATGATGAAAGAGAGAGCAAGAGTGGCATGTGGTTTCAGCCTAGTCGCATCCTTAGCAATTATTGCTGGCGGGTGTGCAGGTGGTGGAGAGGGGGCCTTGTCCCCTGTCGTTGAATCGTATGTCCATAAGTATGGCATTTCAGTTGCGAAAAATGAGTGGGAGTCTCGGGGCAAGGATGGGAAGGTCATCACTCAGCGCAAGGATGGCGTGACAGTTACTCGCCAATACAGCGCCGGTGAGCTCTCCGGAGAGACCACCTATACTCTACCTTATACTCCTCTTATCGCTAGGACAGAGCGCTACGAGCGTGGGGAGCTGATTGCTGAGTGTGACCACTATACAAACGGTGGCCGTAAGCGTGAGCGATGCTACCTCCCCAATCACACAGTCGCAGTCACTACCTGGTACGAGAATGGTACCCCTTGCAGCCGAGAGACCTTTCAGGGTGATCTGCTTGTCTCGGGCGAGTACCTCTCTCCAACAAACGTTATAGAGGGTAGAGTTGAGGCAAAGGATGGGTTGCGCATTGTCCGTAGCAGCCAAGGCGAGCTTCTTTCTGAAGACGAGATTGCAAATGGTCAGATGGTCACACGAACCACCTTTCTCGCAACAGGCGAGCCAGAGAGCATTACGCCCTATTTTGATGGCGCTATCCATGGGATAAGAAAGAGCTTCCTACCAGGGGGCGTACCCAAGCTTTTCGAGACCTACGTCCTCGGCTCGCTTCATGGCTACGCAACCTCGTTTCTTAACGGCGAAAAACACGCTGAAATCCCCTATGAAAACGGCTACAAGCACGGCTTGGAGCGTATTTATGGTCCGGGAGGGAGCCTTGTCGAAGAGATTAGCTGGCTGCGCGACAGGAAGCATGGTGCTGACCTCTTCCTATTAGAGAGCGAGCGCAAGGTTGATTGGTACCATCAGGGACAGCTTGTTAGCAAAGCAATATTTGATAGGCTCAACCCTCAACCGAGCTAAAATGAGTAGCAGCCTCCCCCTTCAGATCGAGCTCCACGCGAAAGAGATGGCTCTCTCTCGCGTGGAGCTTAAGTTTGGCCCAAGCGCCCTCACTATCCATGGAGAGCTGCCCGAGTGGCTAAGAGCAAGTGCCCTCGCTTGGATCGATTGCTACCTTCAGAGAGCTGCTCTTCCCGATCTGCCCCCCTTGACCTACCCCCCTCTCTCCCCTTTTCAGGCTCGCGTCATGAAGGCCATCCAAGCCATTCCCTTGGGTGAGGTCGTAAGCTATGGAGAGATTGCTGATGCTATCGGCCATCCGCGTGCAGCACGCGCTGTCGGCACTGTTTGTCGCGATAACCCCTTCCCCCTTTTCATCCCTTGCCACCGGGTCGTTGCCGCTAATCGCTCCCTCTGCGGCTTCCGCTTTGGAACCCCACTTAAGCAGCTTCTCCTAGACTTCGAGGGAGTCGGGACCACGTAGGGCTTGGCTCACCTCTAAGTTTGTGCTCCAAATAAATCGAAACTCTTCTATAACCTCATTCAGTTGGCCCGCAACAGAGGGAGGTTGATCGTGAAGAGTGTAGCCCTATCGCTGCTGGCCTATTTACTTACACTAGCCACTACACCCTTAGCAGCTAAGGTTGAACAACACGGTGAGGGACCTCTCTCAACGCTGATCTATCGCGATCTTGTCTTAGACCATTTGAAGATTGAGGGAGGAGTTAGACTTGAGGGAACAAAAGTTTTCGGAAAGGTTGAAGGGAAAGGCCGGTTAACCCTCTACAATGCCACCGTAGGCCAGGTAGACCTGAAGGGGCCTCTTGTCGTAACAGGCTCGGAAGTGAAGGGAGATCTCCACTTGGAAGGCCTCCTTCTTGGAAGCAACTCCCTTTTCAATGGCGAGATTCTCGCCTACTCAAGCGACCTGCTCCTCTCCACTTGTGTCACAGGTGGAATTACCATCCCCCGAGTGCTCCCCATCGAAAGCTCCCAGATCTTAACGCTATGCGATTTTACCGTCGTTAGGGGAAATATCATCTTTGAGTCGGGCCGAGGAGAGATCGTACTCGATAAGACAAGCCGGATTCTAGGGCAGGTGCGCGGCGCCACAGTAAAAGGGAGCAGAAGGGATTGAAAATCCTTTTAACTGGTAGCACCGGTTACATTGGACGGAGGCTAATGCCGCTCCTTGTTGAGTTGGGCCATGACGTTGTTGTCTTGGTCCGGAGTAAAGAGAGGCTCAACCTCCCTGAGCGCTTAAAAGATCGAGTGCAGGTTGTGGTAGGAGATCTACTAGACCTTAAGTCTCTAAAAAATCTTCCCCGCGATCTGGAGATTGCCTACTACCTTATCCACTCCATGGGCCACGGAGGAGGACGCTTTGCCAAGCTAGACGAAATAGCGGCTACAAATCTTATATCAGCCCTAAAAGAGAGCTCTACCCGCCAGATCATCTACTTAAGTGGCCTCTCGAGCGATATCGCACTCTCGCCCCATCTCGCCTCTCGCAGGCACGTGGAAGAGCTTCTCCGCGAGGGAGAAATTCCAGTTACTGTTCTGCGCGCTGGAATTATTATCGGGTCGGGTAGCGCCTCCTTTGAGATCATCCGTGGGCTTATCGAGAAGCTTCCAGTGATGGTTGCTCCTAAATGGGTCAACACAGCGACCCAGCCAATCGCCATCTACGATGTGCTGAACTACCTGATTGGAGTGATGGCAAACGAGGCGGCGCTCGGAGAGACCTTTGATATCGGTGGACCCGACATCCTGACCTACAAAGAGCTACTCCTTCGCTTCGCCGCTATCCGAGGCCTTAAACGCTGGATCATCACAGTGCCAGTCCTTACTCCCCACCTCTCCTCTTATTGGCTCTACTTCGTAGCGGCGACCAATTACCACATAGCTCGCACCCTCGTTGAGAGTCTAAGGAATACCGTTGTCTGCTCTGAAAACCGCATTGATGCGATCGTTCCTAACCACTGCCTCACCTTTGACGAAGCGGTACGCCGCGCCTTCTCACAGATTGAGGAGCATGCTGTCATCTCAAGTTGGAGAGATGCATGGGTTCGAGGCGGCTTGGACCCCTCCCTCAGCTACTATGTCACCCTACCGGAACACGGCTGTCTACTAGCTCAACGGATCGTAGAGGTTACTCTCCCAGCTAACGAAGCCGTAAGGCGGGTCTTTTCAATTGGCGGCAGGTCTGGCTGGTACTACATGAACAGCGCGTGGTTTGTCCGCGGCGCAATTGATAAGCTTGTCGGTGGTGTCGGGATTCGACGAGGGCGCAGGGACCCAATCGACCTCGAGCCAGGCGATGCTCTCGATTTCTGGCGAGTACTTCTCGCCGATCGGGCGGAAAGACGCCTTCTTCTCTATGCCGAAATGAAGCTTCCAGGTGAGGCGTGGCTCGAGTTTAAATTTGTCAATAAGGGCGAGAGGAGCTATCTCTATCAGACCGCTACCTTTCGCCCCCAAGGGGTATGGGGCAGACTCTACTGGTACCTGCTCTTCCCTATACACTACTTCATCTTCTCTGGCATGGCTCGCGCCATCGCACAAAAAGATCACCTCAATTGAGTGAAGGTCGAGCTATGATCCGTGCCTTGCAAGCCAATCGAGGGTATCAAAGTTGACATCTAATGGAGGGTACTTGGCCTCATCACGCCACCCATCGAAATCAAAGTGCCACCACTCGGTTGGCAACTGATGAAATCCATGGCGCTCCATTACCTCTCTTAAAAGTGCGCGATTTTTTATAGCCATCTCTCCAAGCGCCATATAGTCGCTATGAGCACGCTCCGTAAAATCATCAAACCCAGTTGGCATCTCCAGTTCATTGCCATCCGCATCAACAAGTGTCAGATCGACAGCGGTCCCACGCGTATGCCGCCCGCCTCCCTTTGCAGGATTTGAAACGTAGCGCTCATCTTGAATAGTATCCCACATGAGCTGCTGGACGGAGAGCGGACGATACCCATCAAATATCTTAAGGCCCAAATTTATCTGGGAAAACTCTTCTTGAACCTCGCAAAGAGCTATTGCAACCTCTTTCTGCAGATAGCAGGCAGCTCGTGGGTAGACAGGGAAGTGGAGGAAGTTGTTTTTTGTCGCATACCGAATATCGAGAAGGATACTCGGGCTTGCGGCCGCTATATTGACAAGGCCGTAGGTCATCGGAGCGGGCTCCTGGATGACCTGGGCGTTAAGGTCTGAAAAGAGGCTCAATTGCGCAATTGGTTGCCATAGCACAATAGCTGCTGCGCCTGTTGCTATTAAGGCCAGTGGTCGCCTCCAGTTACTTCGCTTCATGACAGCACCTCCCTTAAGTTGAGTATGACCCTGCTGGAAATGCATGATAATTTCACGACTTAGATTTCGTCTAGTGTCGTTTCCTTAGAACCCCTGATCTGCTGCGATATCCACCCCAATTTCTCAATAGAAGATCTGCGATTAGACAATAATTGAGGAAGAACCGAAAATCATATTCAAACTTCCAAGTTTCATAAACATAAGAGGAGGCTAGCCAATGTTATCGACATCTAAATTTGGCGAAAACATTTCGCTCATCATTGAAAGTGCCGCTAACGCTTCCCTCCGACTGCGGCAAGCCTTTGGCGGGGAATATGGTCCTTCGCCTATCCGCGATTCTGCCCCCAATTTGATCGTAAATTCGTTGAGACAGTAGTCCACTCCAACCTCGAAAAGCTCTCCCGCAAGGCTAGCTCGTCATGGCGGTAAGGATGCGCCGACGCCCAGTAAAGGTGGCTCTGCCGTGCATGCTCAAGACGTTATCCAGCACGAGCAGGTCGCCCTTTTGCCAGGGGAAGGC
>JAKBAF010000073.1 GCA_021809305.1 bacterium | reverse complement strand
AGCCCCAATATAGGGTGAGAGGGGGGCCGAGCTGCTGCAAGATCTTGGGAAAGATGACAAAACCCATCTCAAAGGTCGAATCGGATTTGACAATCTCATTAAACGGGATACCCATAGTGTGGCTTAAAAAACCGACGCCCCCAAAGATGGCAAAGCCAGCAATCAGTGAGACGAGGAGGTCGCCAAGGGCAACAAAGGCCATCGCTCTTGGGATCGAGGTCGTCGTCCCTGTATGTCTTGAATAGCCGGTGACAATCCCGATGCCAAGTGAGAAGCTAAAGAAGACGTGGCCAAAGACATCACGCCAGAGGTGGGGATCGGAGAGTTTAGAGAAATCCGGTGAGAGGTAGTGGCGCCAACCATCAAGTGCGCCTGGCAAGAAGGCGACAAGGAGGGCGAAGAGGGCCATAAGGAGGGTCAATAAGGGAAGAGCCAGGGTGCAGATGCGCTCGATCCCAGAGCGAATATTCCGCGCCAAAACGGCCCAGGCAAAGAGAAGGACCCCACCTGTTGAGAGGAGCACAGGCCAAGAGAGGGAGCCAAATTTGGTGAGACTCTCTGTGTCGCGCAGAAAAGTCTGCTTGAAGAAGGTTGCGGTATCTGAGGGTATCGCTCCAACACCTGAGAAGTAGGTGTAGGCGATGGAGTAGCCTGTAAGGACAACGTAGAACATCCCAATTGTTGAGACGGCAATGATGGCTAGCCATCCAAAGGTCTTGCCAACCCTTCCAGCTGCCTGCCCAAAGGCGGAGACAAGGGGAAGCCTCATGACCTGCCCGATCGCCCCTTCTAAAAGGAGCATTGGGAGGCCCAAAAGAAGGATGGCGCAGATAAAGGGGATTAGAAAGGCTCCGCCGCCATTCTTGTAACACTGAGCGCTAAAACTGAGGATATTGGCGAATCCGATGGCCGATCCAAGCATCGACCAGACAAATCCCGAACTCCGCCGCCATGTTGTGGGCTGTGCTGACATAACTCTTCCTTTTGACAAGTGCGAGGGCGTAAGCTCTAAGCCGCCTCATCGCGGTTGCTAAGAGGTAATTGCAAAACTCCAGTTGACCGCTTTCTGGCGCTTTTACCGATCTTTGCAATTCTGCATAAATCCCCTACTCTTAGGAGCATGCGAATTTATGCAGAATTGCAAATCTCGGATAAAATCACCTAAAAATCGGTTAAACTGGACTTTTGCAATCACCTCGTTTTTACAAAAAAAATGGAAGGGAAGATCGAACCGTTATGCCCCTTGGGGCAGAAGGGCGGCGAGCAGGAGGGGAGAGAAATTGAAGAGGTTAAGACCTCTGAAATAATATTGGCTCATGCACCCATTTTACCACATATGAGGCGTAGAAAGCTACTTCTTTCTCAAAATTCGATCACTTTGCGTTTTGAGAAGGGGTCGGGGAGAGCGCGCAGGGCAGGGCACGAGAGCGCCCCTCTTGCTGCATGGCCGGCGCGGACCTCTTAAGCCACTCAACAACCTGAGAGGTTACCCTTGGTGAGAAGAGGAGGGAGTTGTGGCCAATGTCTGAGAGGAGGAGCTCGCAATCGAGATCTCTTCCAATTAGGGCTGACTGAAAGGGTAGGATGATATTATCGAATTGCGAGGCTACATGGTGGTAGCGAACCTTTCGGTTTATCATAATCGAGTGGGAGAGATCTTTTACAAAGTCAGAGCCCACATGCATCTGCCGCCCAATGATGCAGGAGGTGAAGACGGCGCTGCGCGTCCCATGCAATGGGCTTCCAAGCGTGATGACGTGAGAGACACTCCCAGCTGTTGCTAGCCGCTCCGCATAGAAGGCAGAGACAAGGCCCCCCATTGAGTGGCCAATCAAAATAAGTTCTTTTACGCCTGTCTCCCTCTCTATTCTTTCCGCCTCCTCCTTAATAGCACAGGCCAGGCCCGGAAGGCCGCCACTCCGTCTTGGAAGATTCAGCGTATAGATTGGGCCGAGGCCTGCCTCCTTAAGGGCGCGTCGAAATTTAGCCCAGCAGGAGCGATTCAGATTGTAGCCGTGGATAAGCAAGATAGGCCTGCACCCCCTGCCCTTAGCCGCTTTTTGGATGGAGCGATAGCCGATCTTGCCAAAGGGAAAGAGGGCAACGATGGCATAGGTGGCGTATATTTCAAGTAGTAGCCCTCGAGCTCGATCCCAGCCTTTCGGAAGTTCCCCCAGCTCATCGTGGGGGGGATGGAGATGGCCACTGCGGGCAAGGCGCCTGTCGTAGGCGTAGATGAGGTAGCTACCCGTCACATAGAGTGCTACAGAGAGAAGTGATGCCGCCACAATAATGACAAAGAGTGATGCAAGAAGGATAAGCGGCTGAATGACCATCTACTGTTTCTCTCTCCTGCAAAACGTAAGTGGCAAAGATTCATACTACCTCATTTGAGGGTTGTTGACCAGGCTCTGGTATGGCCTCTCTCAAGTAGTTGTCCTACGGACGCTAAATTAGATTTGACTTGAACAGCGGGGGCGCCTAGCATCGGATATCGAATACGTAATTCCTTGACTGGAGCGCCAAATGAGATCTTTTTTTACCCTTATCATCACATGTTTAATGGTGACCTTTGCCTCTCAAGGAGCGGCAAAGATCATCGAGACCGTAGATATTACCGACCTATTAAAGCTTGTCGATCGCGATACTCTACTTGTTCTCGATATCGATAACACCCTTCTTGTCTCTACGCAGTGTGTAGGGATGACCAAGTGGGGGTGGAGCCAGACCTCTCGATTTGAGAAGGCTGGCATGTCGCATATGGAGGCTATGAAGGCCGCCCACGATCTGCTCCATGACGTCTGGGCTGTTTCAGAAATGACCCCTGTTGATGAGCGGCTTCCGCTATTAATCAAGCGGTTTCAGGATCAAGGGGTGGTTGTCTTGGGTCTTTCTAATCGTCCTCCAAGGGTCGACTTTGTGACGGCGGATCAGCTCCAGTCTATTGGAATTTCCCTCTCTCGCACGGCCCTTAACAAGGATGACTTTAAGGTCGAATCAGAGGTCGATACCCACTATACAGAGGGGGTTATCTTTGTTGGAGAGATGGGAGACAAGGGGAAGGCATTAGAGGCTTTTTTGCGGACAGTCCTCCATGCGCCAAAGAAGGTCGTCTTTGTGGATGATCACTTAAGTAACATTCGCACTGTCGAATCTATGAAGATTGGAGCGGAGTATACCGGGGTCTGGTACCGAAAGGCTGAAAAACTTGTTGCGAGCTACAACCAAGAGATCGCCGACCTCCAGTTCCAGTACAAGGATAAGATCCTCTCCGATGAGGACGCTAAGAAGCTGATTAAAGCTGGTTTTGCACGTTAACTAAAGGGAGAGCCACAATGATTAAATCAATTTTTACCGCACTGATCTTAGGCCTCTCTCTAACTACGATGAGGCCCCTGCTTGCCGGTTCTGTAGAGCATGTCGAGACAAATGATATCCGCGAGATTTGGAAGTACGTCAGTGTCAACACGGTCGTGATCTTCGAGCTTGAAAATGTCTGTATGACATGCACCCATCAGCTCGGCAGAGAGGAGTGGGCCGATGCGTATGCGAAGGGGCAAATCAGGCCGGAGCAATCTTTTGGAGAGGCAAGGGGGCAGATTACCCCTCTTTGGAATCACATCTTATGCAAAGCGACGATGCAGCCCATCGACCACTCTGTTCAGAAGGTCATCCGGGACCTCCAAGCAAAGAACATCTACACGATAGGACTCTCGTGTAAGGATCCAGACATTGCCTACCCTATGCTGGGTCATCTGCGCTCCTTAGATATCGATTTCTTAAAACATCCGCCGCTTAACTGCCACTTAGCAATCCGCGCTGATCATCCGGCAAAATTTGTCGATGGCGTTCTCTTTACAGGTGTCTACAACCATCCTGGCTATGTTGTGGCGAATTTTCTGGAGAGTGTGCGTGACTGCTTTAGACTCGTGGTTGTTTCCAATAGCCTTCCGCGACTGCAGAGGATCTACCAAGGGGTAACTTGCGGTGGCGAGCGAAATGGACTCTCATTTGTCGGCATAAGGCTTGGTCTTGCCGACCAGCAGATCGCCACTCTTGACCCTAAGATCTGTGAGGTTCAATTGAAGTACTTCAACAAAATAATCAGCAATGAGGCGGCCGAGGTTCTCCTGCCACCTCGAAGTGGCTGGTTCTGGTAGGCCCCCAAACCCTTAAGGCTGGAGCGCTCTTTGCTCTCGCTCTTCGCGCCAGCGAAGAGCGAGCCTTAGGTAGAAGAGGCGATCCTGCTGGCTCCACTCTCTATGGTTGAACTCCTTGTCTAGTTGCCAGAGCTCTTTTAGAGCCTCATCTTCGCGCCCCAACGCGGCGTACGCATAGCCAAGGAGGATGCTGCGCCTTGCACGCAAATAGAAGCCCCGTCGCTCAAGTGGCAGGGCGAGAAGGAGCGCGATCGCCTCACTCGGTTTTTCACAGGCCAATTTTGCATTTGCGAGATCGAGGGCAAGGTTGGCGTAGTGAGAGAAGGGGAGATAGCGGTCAATTCTGGACTCGAGCAGCGCCAATATCAACCCCTCAGCCATAGCATGCTCACTATGGGCAACAGCCTGGTGCACGGCATCAAGTTGCTGCTTCAGGGGAAGGAGAGCGCTCTCAAGAGGTGCTGGAGAGGCGGCTTGGAGGGCGAGAGAGGCGAGGAGCGCTCCCATCGTGCAAAAAATGAAACCCATTTAAACTCTCATTGTAGCGCCGCTTTTACTATAGCGCGGGCTGACTTTTAGGGTCTCCTCAACACGAGAAAGGGGTGCCAGCTCACGTTTTGGCGAAATGCATTGCGGGATAAGTATGAAGTGAATTATTCACTAAAATTATCTGACAACCTCAGCATGGGAGGAGAGTTGACATGGCGACGATAAGCAGTACTGAAAAGCATTTGGCAGAGCTTCTTGAAACCTTAAGCCACGATCTTAGCAAAGCCATAGAGGGCAACAAGGCGGCGGCACAGCGGGTTCGAACGGGCACAATTCAATTAGAGAAGGTGGCAAAGGTCTTTCGCAAGGAGTCCGTTGCAGCCGAGAAGTCTGGCAAGGTGAGGCGTGTTGTAAAGCGAGCAAGCGGATCTGCCGCTGCGGCCAGATCACACGGAGCCGGTGCCAAGGCAAAGCCAAAGGCCAAGAGCGCGCCAGTGGCTACCAAGGCAAAGCCAAAAGGGAAAACGGTCGCCAAGAAGGCGACAAGCGCTTCTACAAAGGGTAGTGCAAGGCCTGCTGCTCGGCAGAAGAGCACTAAGCGAGCAACAGCTAAGCTGCCTGGCGCAAGAGCGAAGATGTAGTCTTCGATTCCATCTTTTTCATGATGCGTCCATCATGCCCTACATTGCAGAGGGCAGGGAGACGCATCATGGAAGCTCAAATTGAGATTACGGGCTTAAACCCGCGAGGATGCGGTGTGGGCTGCCACCTGCCACTTGCCGGGAAGGCCATCGATGTTGAGGTAGAGGGATCGGTTCCTGGGGATCGGCTCCGAGTTGTTCTAGGGCGAGTGCGACGAGGGAAGGCGTCTGGGAGGGTGGTTGAAATCCTCTCACCAGCGGCAGATCGGGTCGTCCCGCCCTGCGGCCATGTCGCTCTTTGTGGGGGCTGCTCTCTCCAACAGGTGGAGTATAAAGGGCAGCTTAGGTGGAAGGAGGAGAGGATTCGCAAACTCTTCTCTCCTCTCCTATCTGATGGGGGAGAGATCTATCCCATCGTAGCCTCCCCTGCAATCTGGGCCTATAGGAATAAGATGGAGTTCTCCTTTTCCCGCGACCTTAAGGGGGAGCACTTTGTCGGGCTCGCCATAAGGGGGGGCCGAGGTAAGGTTGTCAATCTTCAGGAGTGTCACCTTGCGCCGCCCTCTGCGGCAGCGCTTCTTGCCGCGGTGAGGGAGTTCGCAATCAGCTCATCACTTGACCCCTACCACTTTCGCTCCAATTCAGGCGTATTGCGCACCCTTCTCTATCGAGTAAGCAAGCGGACAGGTGATCAGCTTGTCATGTTGACTGTGGCAAGAGGTGAGGATTCTCCCCTTAATTTGGCGGCAAGGGAGGCCTTTGTGGCTCTATGCAAAAGAGTGTGTGGCGAGCGCCTCACCGTTCTACTGCGTGAGCACGAGATTGCGGAAGGGGCGAGATCACTCTTTACCACCGAGAGGCTTCTTGGCGTAGGGTCGATGATCGAAGAGCTCCACCTCCCCTCCTATCCCGCCTTGCGCTTTAGAATATCCCCTACCGCCTTCTTTCAGCCGAATACAGCGGCAGCTGAGCTCCTCTATGAAGCGGCTCTGCGGCTAGCGCGTATTACATCGAATACAACGGTCTACGATCTCTTCTGTGGAACGGGAACCCTTGGGTGTCTTGCGGCAACACGGGCTAAAGAGGTCATCTGTGTAGAGATCAACGAAGAGGCTGTTCAAGATGCTTACATCAACATTGCACTTAATGGGTTAAGAGGGATTTCAGTTCATCAGGGCGATGTGGCTACCTTTCGTCCAGAGACAGCTCCCAAGGAGAGCGTTATTCTTCTCGATCCGCCTCGGGCGGGTCTTGGTCCCGGATCTCTTGCGCCAATACTTAGCATCGGAGCCGATCGTATTGTCTATCTCTCTTGCAACCCTACCTCTCAGGTGAGTGATCTCCATCCTCTTCTTCAATCGGGTTATAGGCTCACAGCGATTCAGCCT
>JAKBAF010000072.1 GCA_021809305.1 bacterium | reverse complement strand
CCTTATGAGTGGACCGCTTTTTCTAGGAATGTCTGGCGTTGTAACCACCCTCTTCGGCTTCATCTGGGTCCGCAGCAAAAGGGCGCCTTGGGAGGGTTATCAGCTCCATCCCGCAACAATTGCCTTTATCCTGATCTTTATCGGTGCGATGATCGTCCTCCAGCTGATCTCGTTTTTCCTCGAGGTCTATGGCACGACCTCTATGGGACCACCTATCGCAAACACAGCCCATATTGTTGGCATCATCGTTGGCGCTCTTCTTGGACGGTTTGATATTTTTGCCTTCCATAAGGCCACGGCTCGATGACGGTACGCGATTTAATTATCCTTGGCTGCTCAAGTCAGCAACCGACCCGCTATCGCAATCATGGGGCGTATCTTTTTCGCTGGAACGGAGAAGGACTACTCTTTGATCCAGGTGAAGGAACACAGCGTCAGTTCATCTTTGCTAATGTCGCCCCGCCCACTGTCACGCGCATCTTTATCTCCCACTTCCATGGCGACCACTGCCTTGGGCTTGGCTCCATGCTCATGCGCCTCAATATTGACAAAGTGCGCCACCCCATCCACTGCTACTATCCTGCCAGCGGCAAGCGCTACTTCGACCGCCTTCGCTACGGCACCATCTATCACGACACACTCACCGTCATCGAACATCCGATCACCGAGGAAGGGGTTGTCCACGACGACGGCAACTTCTGCATTGAGGCTCTCTACCTCGAACATGGCGTTGAAAATATCGGCTGGCGTGTCACTGAATCGGATAGCCGCAAGTTCGATAAGGCGAAACTCGATGCAGCAGGTCTTAAGGGGCCACTAATAAGGCAGCTCGAAGAGGAGGGCCGGCTCATCATTAATGGCCAAGAGATCCTCCTCGATGAGGTCAGCCATATCCGCCGAGGTGACTCTATTGCTGTTGTTATTGATACCCTGCCTTGTCAAAATGCTATCCGCCTTGCGAGCCATGCTCGCCTGCTTCTTTGTGAGAGCACCTACCTTGATGAGCATAGACAGTTAGCCAAAGACCACCACCACCTGACAGCGCTCCAGGCCGCAGAGATTGCAGTGGCAGCTCAGGCAAAGCTTCTTGTGCTGACCCACTTCTCTGCCCGCTACCTCGATGTGAGACCCCACGAAAGAGAGGCGCAGACCCTCTTCCCAAATACCATTGCAGCTGATGATTTTAAAGTAGTTCCCTTTCCGGTGAATCCTAAAGTACCCGTTTGAGGACTATATGTTCATAGAAATAGCATATAAATTTCTAGAGAGCTTGCGATGTAGCAAGGGAGCCTCAGAGCACACGATACGAAGCTATGCCACAGATCTCAATGGTCTAAAAGAGTATATTGAGAAGCACCTTATCACTTGGCAAGACGAGGATCGCCCTGCAAAAATCTGTCACGTAAAGCAGTTTGGGGAGAGAGGGGGCGACTTAGATCAGCACCTCCACCTACAAGCCATTGATAAGAGCGTCGTTAGAGGGTTTTTAAAAGAGCTCTATGATCGCGGTACCAGCAAGAGGACGATTGTGCGAAGGCTCTCCTCACTGCGCTCCTTCTTTCGCTTTGCACTTGTACATCAGTGGATTGGGAGCAGCCCGATGGATGAGATCGAGAGTCCAAGGCTGGACAAGACCCTCCCGGTCTCCCTCTCCTATGATCAGATACAGCGACTCTTTGATATGCCAGATACTGGGACTTACCTGGGGTTTCGTGATAGGTGCATTATGGAGCTCTTCTATAGCTCAGGGCTGCGCGTCAGCGAGCTCGTGCTACTCGATCGCCAAGACTTCAATCCAGCAGAGCTGCTCCTCAAACTGAAGGGTAAGGGAAAGAAGGAGCGAATCGTTCCCATCACGGATAATGCAGCTGAATGGATCTCTGCCTATCTCTGCCACCCTGAGCGCACCTTAGATGGTTCCCTCCATCTTGCCCAAAAAGATAGCGAGGCGATCTTTCTCAATCGCTGGGGAGAGCGGCTCTCGCCGCGCTCTGTCGATCGCAAGTTTGACCTCTATTTGAAGCAGAGCGGCCTTGCGGGCAAGGTGACACCCCACACCATTCGCCACACCATAGCGACCCATTGGCTAGAGAGTGGGATGGATCTAAAAACCATCCAGCTACTTCTCGGCCACACCTCTCTTAATACCACAACGATCTACACACACGTCTCGCCAAAGTTCAAGCGCGAAGCCTATGACAAGGCCCACCCTCGCGCTTAGATGGCCAAAAAAGCCCCACTTCCATTTCCCGGCAAAGGCAGCCCCAAGGAGAGAGCCCCCATTACTGAAGGTACGGCACAAAAAACTGAGAAGCTGCCTACTCAGGCCGGTAGCTGCATGACCCAACCCTCCGCTTCCAAAGCGAGAGGGTTGTCCAACAGAGGGTCGATAAATTTATTTATGAAAGCCGAAGAGAGCGTAAGTGCAATGAGGATCACCCGCGACCTCGCTCACATGGGTAGCGAATGAAACATTACTACCCGATGTTGCGCTTCCTCTCTTAAGAGCCTTTGTCCCATGGTGTATTAAATTCAGCAAGGTCTGCTTGAAGAGCGCTATATTTTTGCACTATACTAGCTGAAACGGGAGGCTGTAGTTGAGGCGCGTGTTCTGGAGCCTTAAGCTCCAGACAAGGCCTAAGGCATTGAAGAAGAAAAGCCACTTCATCTGTAGTAGCTTTTGCTAGTTGATAATCGGCTCGCGTCTCTCTTGGCGATTGCGTGGCTCGAACTCTAGATGAGCGTCTTGACTTGCCAACCGAGGACTTAACCTCATAGCGCAACTCACCTAAGTAACGCGTGTTCTCGCAAAAAGCGATAATAGAGGGTATTCTGCTAAGAAGTTCGGTATGTGATTTACTACGAGCAAGCCCGCAAAATGTCGTTATTATCTCAATGCGTTTTTGTAAGCATCTCTCTTTAACAGAAGACTGGCGTTCGGCCTCAAAATATGGAGGGAAGCTAGAGGCGATGACTGAATAGACAGAGAGCCTGCTTTGAGCTGCTTGTTCGAGACGCATTTCAAGCCAATCCCGCCGACATTCAACTTTGAAAAGCATATCACTAATAGGCTCTGGTACCTGACTACCCTCATAACTAAAATTAAACAAATTTACTTTATTAACTTCCACGATCACCCCTATTTTCAGATAAAAACATAAATAACACGATAAATTATAGCCAGCATGGGATCTATTTTCAATAGCATTAGATCATTTAAACAGTCAAAAAATAAAAAGAAATTATAAAATAAAAAATCAACCAGATTAGATTGTAAAATATAAACTCCTCAGAAAAGAGAGAAGAAGAGGTAAAAGAGGTGTGGTGCATCTATTTTCGCTAAAGCCTGCCTAGAGAGCTCAGTGATTAGAAAATTTATTTTTTATTTGACCCGTGCCTCAAGAGGAATTCAGAGCTTCTATCTATCGCTTCCCTGTGGTAAACTCCGGGTCCGAAAAATTCTAAGACACGAGGGGCGATGATTCACCTTAAAGGAATTTCTAAAAGTTTTGGGAGCCGCATTCTCTTTGAAAACGTTGACCTTACCTTCTTTCCAGGAAATCGCTACGGATTGACAGGACCCAATGGTGCCGGAAAGTCAACCCTACTTCGCATAGTAATGGGCTTTGAAGAGCCCACTTCGGGCTCCGTTGTCCTTCCGCAACGCGTTGGTATCTTGCGCCAAGATATTCACGCCTATGCGCAGATGCGCGTTATCGATGCCGTCTTGATGGGCAATGCTCGGCTTTGGAGCGCGCTTGAGATGCGCGATAAGCTCTATGAGGGGGAGATGAGCGATGCTGTCGGCATTCGCTTAGGAGAGCTCGAGGAGATCATTGCTGATGAGAATGGCTACATGGCCGAGGTGGCAGCAGAGGAGCTACTTGAGGGGATCGGGATTGGGCGCGAGTTTCACGCTGTACCCCTTGGCAAGCTGCCGGCTGATATGCAGTTCCGCACGCTCCTCTGCCAGGCGCTCTTTGGCGAGCCAGAGGCCCTCCTCCTTGATGAACCGACAAACCACCTTGACCTCTCCTCCATCTCCTGGCTCGAGGAGTTCCTCCACCAATTTAAAGGCGTTCTTATCGTTGTCAGCCACGACCGCCACTTCCTCAACTCTGTGACAACCCACATTGCCGATATCGACTACGAGACCTGTATCGTCTATCCCGGTAACTATGATGACATGGTCATGGCCAAGACGAGCGTTAGATCACGCGCCGAGCTTGAGGCCAAGAGCAAGGAGAAGAAGGTGGCCCAACTGCGCGAATTTGTCGCCAAATTTGGAGCAGGAACAAGGGCGAGCCAGGTCCAGTCGCGATTGCGCGAGATTCAAAGACTCCAGCCACAGGATTTGAAGAAGTCCAACATTCAAAGACCCTATATCCGCTTCCCTCATCCCGACAAAAGCTCCGGCGAGACCGTCTTTCGTATCAACAAACTCCACAAGGGTTATGATGGCCAGGAGGTCATCAAAGGGTTGGCCATGGAAGTACACCGTGGCGATAAAATTGGAGTCATCGGAAATAACGGGCGCGGGAAGACTACTCTTCTTAAGATGATGGCTGGCAAGCTCTCCCCTGATAAGGGAGTCGTTGAACGAGGCCATCAGGTGGAGGTGAGCTACTTCCCACAGGTCCACGGAGAAGCTGTTGATCGTTCAATAAAGATGCAAGCCTTCGACTGGCTAAAGACACAGCGAAGAGAGGTCTATGATCAAGAGGTCCGAAGTGTCTTGGGTAAAATGCTCTTTGGAGGCGATGACGCCTTTAAGGAGCTCTCAGCACTCTCTGGAGGAGAGACGGCAAGGCTTATCCTAGCTGCTATGATGCTGATCCCGACAAATACGCTTATTCTTGATGAGCCTAATAACCACCTCGACCTAGAAGCCGTCTCGGCTCTTGCTTGGGGGCTTCAAGAGTTTGAGGGAACCGTCATTGTAGCGAGCCACGACCGCGACCTTATTGCAAGCGTTGCGACGCGCATCGTCGCTTTTGAAGAGGAAGGAATCAACATCTACGATGGCTCCCTCGATGACTACCTCAGCCGCACTCGTCGTTGAGGGGCTCCTTGACTTTACAAGATCGCGTTTTCTTGAGCAGCCAGCTGACCGCCAGCACAAGTTCGCAGCAAGGCTCCTGCGGGCGCTCTATTGCGATCTTTTAAACGGTGAGGAGGGTCGCATTTTTTTTGATGCATACTCAACGCTCTCCTCTTGGATGGGCCTCGCTCCACTAAAGCAACGCGAGCGCGAAACGGTAGCAAACAGGTATCACTATCACGTGGAAAATAGGATCCAGGGAGTGCGAGAAGAGGGTCTGCTGCCTCAGGTTCGCAAGGGAGATCGCCCGTCGCTTGAGCCCTTTTTGCCGATTGCCATCTATCTCGATGAGCTACGCTCTGCCCACAACGTGGGCAGCATTGTCCGAACCGTAGAGGCATTTCGGCTCGGGACGCTCTACCTCTCTGATAAGACACCTGATCTCAGCCACCCTCAAGTTCAAAAGACCTCAATGGGAGCGGCCAGATCCGTCCCTTGGAAGAAAGGCCACACTCTTGATAGACTGCCCTCACCCATTATTGCCTTAGAGACCTCTCCTGAGGCTCTCTCTCTTGAAAAGTATTGCTTTCCTGACACCTTTACGTTAGTTGTTGGCAACGAAGAGCTCGGATGCTCTAAAAGATCGCTGGCCTCTGCTGATCTCCTCGTAGAGGTTCCTCTTCTGGGGGAGAAAAATTCACTCAATGTGGCCAATGCACTCGCAATCGCAGCCTGGGAGATTAGGCGGCAGAAAAGGAAAAAGGACCTCTGATGAGCCAAGAAGAATCTACACCTTCTGATCCTTCAATCACGCGCTATCCCTCCCCCGTTCGAAAGACGGCCCTCTTTTCATCCCGCGCAGAGAAGATCGATTACATCGCAACGCGTGTAGAGGAGATACTATCGGCACTCGATATTGATACCCAAGATGAGTCTATGCGTAATACCCCACAGCGGGTGGCGAAAATGTATGTTGAGGAGCTCTTTGCAGGTGTAGACTCCAAGAACTTTCCCAACATGACAACCTTTAAAGAGCGCTGTGTTGCAGATTCTGAGATCATCATCTTGCGAGAAATCTCGATCTCTAGCCTCTGTGAGCACCACCTGCTCCCCTTTCTCGGTACAGCAGATATCGCCTACATACCATCAAAATGGCTGATTGGCCTCTCAAAGATCCATCGGCTAGTGCGCTATTTCTGCCAAAGACCGCAATTGCAAGAAAGGCTGACAGCCCAGATCGCCGATAGCCTCTCCATTGTTCTCGATACTCCTCATGTCGCCGTTACACTCTCAGCGATCCATGGCTGCATCTCTTGCCGAGGAGTTCGAAATGAGCAGAGTACAGTGAAAACAGCAGTTCTGCTCGGTCAATTCAAAGAGCGATCGCCCTTTTAAGTGCAACTCACCTGGAGGCGCTTATGTGGGGGATCAGTCCTGATCAGAAGGGGGGGCTTGGTAGGGAGATAAGCCGGATCCTGTCATTGGGCAATCATTCATCTAGGAGTAGCGTCACCGCTACCCTCAAGCGACGTCTAAAATTGTGAAAGAGCTTGCGGAGTACAAGAAGCCTCCTTCACCTGTCTTGCTTCGGATAGGGTTTGTCGCAGCCACTTGGTCTCCCAAGTGGGGCCAGCTCAATAAGCTGACGTTTCACCCTTTCTTCCTACCTTGCCAAAGACAAGCTAAGAAGCGGACTGCTCTCTGTTACACTTTCCGTAGCCTCACGACCCCCAGCCTTTCGCTGGTATCCTCTC
>JAKBAF010000071.1 GCA_021809305.1 bacterium | reverse complement strand
CCCTGTCCTCCTCATCGAGGTGGTGGCGCGCATAGGGGAAAATAGGGGGGTTCGACACAGCGGCTCCGCACTTTTGTGGAAGATCGTATCGTTGCCCCCGTTTGAAGTCGAGCAGGAATCAGGAAAATAGGAGTAACCGTCTTATAATTAGTAGGTTAAGATCGCTACCACCCCTTGATGGCGCACAGGAGATGCGGCGTTCCGGCTCCGATTATGCTGCCAACAAACCAGTTGCGGTGAAGCGGGGGCCATGTTAGTGTTTCGGGGTTGAATCTGTTTTGATAGACCTCTGTGGAAAACTTGTCGATAGTTTGATCAATGCCCTCTTATCGAGGAGTAAATAGATTCAGGGGTCTTGTCTTAAAGCAACCTGGTCCTAAAGCAACAGGTACTATGCAATGATGCAGCTTTGTGAGGAGTGTTTGGAGGAGTGTGAAGGCTGGGGGCAATTCCTGCGGTATGCGCAGGAGCATCTCTCGCTATCCGCCTACGAGAACTGGTTAGAGCCCATCCGAGTGCTCGAGTGGTCTCTCTCTCTAACTGTACTGGAGGTCCCTAATGTCTTCGTCCAGGAGTACCTCCTTCAGAACTTTAAAGAGGAGCTCTGCTCCTTTCTGCCACTATCAGCACCAGGAGAGCCTGCCATACGCTTTGTTTTGGCCGCGCAAGAGCCAGCTAGCAGTAGGGTGGAGCGCAAGGAAGAGAGCGAGCGCAAACCGCTCTCCTATGATGAAGGGCGAGCAGCCCCGCGACTCAATCCGAGCTACCGTTTTGAGACCTATATCGAAGGGCCCTCCAACCAGTTTGTCAAATCGGCAGCTCTTGGTGTTGCCAGTCGGCCAGGTCGCTCATACAACCCCCTCTTTGTCCATGGCGGGGTAGGTCTTGGTAAGACCCATCTGCTCCATAGTATTGGCGCCTACGTTGCCGAGGCCTATCCAAAGATGCGCATCCAGTGCATCACAACAGAGGCCTTTATTAACGATCTTGTTGAGGCCCTGCGCAACAAGTCTGTCGATCGCATGAAGCGCTACTACCGCTCGCTTGATGTCCTTCTTGTCGATGATATCCAATTTCTCCAAAACAGGCTGAATTTCGAAGAGGAGTTCTGTGCTACCTTTGAGGCGCTCATCAACCAGAACAAGCAAATTGTTGTGACAAGCGATAAGCCGCCGGGGCAGCTTCGCCTCTCGGAGCGGATGGTCGCTCGGATGGAGTGGGGGCTTGTGGCCTCTGTCAATGTTCCAGATCTTGAGACGCGGGTTGCGATACTTTTGCATAAGGCCGAGCAGAGGGGGCTGCGGATTCCCCATAATGTGGCCTTCTTTATTGCAGAGCACATCTACAGCAACGTACGACAGCTCGAGGGCGCAATTAACCGCTTGAGTGCCCACTGCAAACTCTTCGACCTCGATATTACAGAGGAGTTTGTCGAAAAGACGTTGCGAGAGCTCCTGCAACATGCGCCGAAAGAGACGCTGACTGTCGAGCAGATCTTGCGCAGTGTCGCTCAGATCTTTCAGGTTGGAGTGCCACAGCTTCGTGGGAGTGTGAGGACCAAGGAGATCGCCCTTCCTCGGCAGGTGGCCATGTATCTCTGTCGCGAGTACCTGAAGCAGTCGCTCCAGATGATTGCAGATGCCTTTGGCGGACGGGCCCACTCGACTGTGATTCACGCCTGCCAGCAAATTGAGAAGCGGCTTGAGCTTGATGAGACGCTTAGGCGGCGAATCGATATGATTCGTCGGAATATTGAAGCGACGTAAAAAAATTAGGGTAGAAAAAAAGTGAAAATTGGCGTCATCGGAGCTGGCCAGCTTGGGCTTCGCCTCATTAATTTGCTGGTGGCAAGCCACGATGTGGCCTATTTTGAATGCGATCCAGTGAGGTCAGCCTCTGCAGCAAGCCTAACAAGTGCTACACCCTCATCCGATCTCAAAGAGCTTGTGGCGCATGCTGATATTGTGATTGTGGCTGTTAAGCCGCAGGCGATGCTTAATTTGAGTGAGGCTCTCCGCCCTTATCTTCGCGCCCACCATCTTTTGGTAAGCGTGGCAGCGGGGTATTCAACAGCGCAGCTTCGCGACCTCTTCTTGCCCGCCCAGTCGGCTCGTCTTGTACCGAACCTCGCTCTCACATCGGGCGAGGCCGTGATGGCTTTGGAGAAGGATCCTTCACTATCGCCTGAATCGTGCGCCAATTTAGAGCAGCTTTTAGCTCCAGGTGGCCAGCTCTTTTGGGTTCCCTCCCACAAGATGGAGATGATTATTGCGCTCGCAGGCTCTGGTATGGGGTTTGTTGCGCTGATGATTGAGGCGATGGCTGAGGGGGGTATTGCCATGGGTCTCAATTCCGAAGAGGCATTGGCTCTCTCAATTCAAACGTTTTTAGGCACTGCGACCCTCTTGAGGTCAGAAAAGTTACATCCAGCTGAGCTCCGCTGGCAGGTAGCTTCACCTGCTGGCACCACAATTGAGGGGCTTCGGACCTTAGAGGCGGGGGCGGTCCGCTCGTCCATTATTGAATCGCTCATCAATAGCTTCGAGAGGGGCAAGGAGCTCGGCCAATAATATGTCTTACTTTAAGCGTAAAGAGGGTGAAGAAGAGGGGAGACCGGGACGGCCTTTTCGTGAGGGGGCCGCCCAGTTGGGCGAGCCGGCACGCACCTCTCCCTTCTTTCCCATGCGAGAGAGGCGAGGTGCCGACAGAGCCGCTCCTGGAGCCATCCCAGGAACAGCCTCGGCGCCGCCACTCTTTGATTTGGGAGAGCGATTAAGCGCTCCCGCTCGCCACCCAGCATCACAACTACCTCCTGCCCTCCCTCACTATTTTGGAGATGAAGAGCGGAGCGAGGAGAGCATGACGCGCCCCTTCCCCCTTCCTCGACTTGAGGTGGAGGAGCCAGAAATGACAATTAGCAAAGAGGTGAAGGTCAAAGGGTCTCTAACCTTTCTTCGCTATCTACGCATTGATGGGGAGTTCGAAGGAGAGTTGATCTCTGAGGGTAAGCTCTTTGTCGGACCTCATGGCAAAGTGCAATCAGATCTCCATCTATCTGAGGCGATCATCGAAGGGGAGGTCACAGGAGAGATCGTCGTTACGGGACGGCTTGAGCTTCGCGGGCAAGCAAAGGTTTTTGGCAATATCAAGTCGGGAACTCTCAGCGTCGATGAGGGGGTCACCCTCGTCGGTCAGGTCACCGTTCAACCCCCTGTCCAAGAGAGTTAACCCTCCCTAAATCGAATGAGTTTGACGCGAAAGGCTCGCGTCTTATAAATATCAATTGATATATAGGGCGTGGTCCTTCTCGGCCGCAGCAATTCTCATTTTTGGAGGGGCATATGAAGCGATCATTTTATCTTCTACTGGCCGGCGCCTTAAGTCTGACCTTAGGAGCCTCTGCTGGGGAGTGCTGTGGGGGTTGCTATCTTCCATGTGGGAGGTTTGAGGTTGGGGGCGAGATGCTCTACATGCAGCCCACGGTCTGCGATCTCCCTGTAACAATTGTCGACCATCGGCCCTATGTACCCCCACCGGCCGTTGTTGTCATAGGAGCGCTGCCGAATAACACCGAAGAGAACCCACCTATTGGAACCATCCAAAAGTTCAATCCACACTACCGCTTTGGATTTCGCGCCTCTGTTGGCTATGTCTGGCAAGATGAGTGCAGAGACTGCTGCTTTGATATGACTGGTGAAGATACCTGGTTTCATACATGCAGCTCGCTAACTGTGAGACCAAACCCTGGCGGCCGTGAAAGCGGTGGTCTTTGGGTTGGGGATTTTACCGATACGAATCCATTCAGACTGCCGGCAGGTTCCGAGCCGATCTTCACACAGCAGATACTTTTTAATGCTACAGATAATCCAATAGCATTTCCTGGAGAGAGAGACGCCTTTGTCAAGGCTTGGGCAAAGTTTTGGTACGATGCGGGCGACATTCAGGTTGGCTCGCGGATGTCGTGTTGCGGCCTTGCGTTGCGGGGCTTTATTGGCGTGCATTTTGCAAACCTCCAGTTCGCTTTTAGCAAGCATGTAGAAGGCACACTCCACCCTGGTATCAGGAGCTCAGATGCCTTTCCAAATCTCTTTTCTCAAGGTGTGATTGGCGATGTGCATCAACATGCGCACTCGTGGGTTGTAGGTCCAAAACTTGGGGTTGCAGCCAAGTTTGATCTGCTCTGCGGGTTTGGAATTGGGGGTCGCTTTGGTGCTGCAATCTTAGCAGGTCGTCGCCACTCAAAATATTGCTGGAATTACCGCCAGTTTTCCGGTCTAGCTCCTGCGGGCGGCCTCTTAGCTGATTTCATCTTAGATACACCCTCAGTTCGCCAAACGGTAATTAGCCCTGAGTTTGATGCGCGCCTGGGTCTCAATTACACTTGGTGCTGCTCTGACTGTTTCACCCTCTTTGTAGAGGCGGGGTATGAGATCATTACTTATCTCAATCTCCTCGATAAGGGGCCGATGTTTAGACAGGACCGAGGACTCCTTGGCGATGAGTGCCAGCCCTTTAGCTTGAATGGTGTCTACCTGAGCCTCAATGTGATGTTTTAGCGCCCTGGAGGTAAAGCCAGCGCCCATCGACCTTCTCAAAGGTGCTTAGCTCTTGAAAACTGACATCCTCGCCGCCCTGTAGCAGGTGAGCTATGAAGGTGACCGAGCCTCTCTGCTCACCCTCCTGGACATCAAGAATCTCAAGGCGCACAAAACTTGTTGTTCGCGAAAAGGCTAAGATCTTTTTGCGCCAATCCCGCTCACTGCTCTCATACGAGGGGTTGTTCGGATGGGTTGTGGCCATGATATAATCTGCAAGTCCGAGCGCATAGGCACTGTAGCGCGAGCGCATAAGGGAGAGAGCACCTGGCGCTATGCCTCCCTTGTGTAATATCTGGCAGCAATCTTGATAGGCGAGCTTGCTCCCACATGGGCAGGCTCTTGGGCGAGCTGTCATATTCTTCTCCTTCAATTCACTCTCTCTGTCCTGCATAGTGTGAGAGCATAGATTGCCATCGGATGGCCCTCTTGTAGCGCTTCCGCAGCGCGAAGGAGGGTAGTTCCAGTTGTCGCAGCATCATCGATAAGAAGCAGGGTGGCCCCTTCTACTTGCCGGCGCCATTTAAGAGCAAAGGAGCCTGGAGGAAGATTCCGCCGCTCCTCCCGATCAAGACCCATTTGAGCCGGCCCTTTAGAGCGCCGTTTGAGGATGCGAGAGTGCGGCACTGAAAGACTTAACGCAAGGTGGCGTGCCAGTAGCTCGGATTGGTTAAATCCCCGAATCACTCTCTTAAGGCGACTCTGCGGTACGGGGACAACAAGATCTGGGTAGGGCCAGTGGAGCCTTGCAAACTGGGCTACCATGAAGGCACTTAACCCCTTAGCCAGTGGGACAAATTTATTGTATTTGAAGGCGCGCAGTAGGGCGCGTGCTGGCCCCTCATAGGAGAGGGCCGCAGCCACTCCCGCAAAGGGAGGATGGAGGTTTAGGCAGGCTAGGCAGAGGCCGCTTGCGGCCACATTCAATTGGAAGCAGAGGCGACAGCGCATCGTGGGGTCTAGCAGGTCGAGGAGTTCCTGGCATGGGCGGCAGAGCGGGAGATGGGAGCGGCTCGCTCTCTCCTCGCAATGCAAACAGCTATTTGGGATAAGAGCGTCGATAAGCCTCCAGCCGATCTCTGATATCACAACTTAGCGCTCCGCTCGCGTTTTATGGCGCCCCATTGATTTTAAAGCTTCGGGGGAGAGGAGGCCGATACTTGGCTTTGAGAGTGTCCCGGTGACATGGATTGTAAAGGGTTCAGCGAGCTTAAGAACAAGGTTACGCTGCTTCATGCGCAACATAAAGTGGATCTTGCCATCAAAATCGACCCATGAGTGGCCCTTGCCGCTTGCTAGGAAGAATTGAGCCTTCTTACCTCGGCTAAAGGTCTTGGTCAGCTTTTCGATGATGCAGCGACGATCGCGCATGATAAAAGAGAGAGATCCACTTGCTGGCACCAGGCTACTGCCAGCTGATTTTCCTCGGCCATCACTTGGAAGGGTTACGAAGTCGAAATTGCCGCGACAGGTAAAGCTGGCTCTATCGCCTCCGATCCCGTTTAGATGGAGGATCTCACCCTTCGTGATTGTAAAGGACTGCCCAGATGGAGGGGGGCGGTTATCAAGAGATCGAAGAAGGCCCAGCTGAAGGGCCGCTACTTTAATCAAAGGAGCATCAATTACCCAGCGCCCACTCGCCTCTCTTTTACAGGTGACACTCTCGATGCTCACACGCCCTGCTTGATCGATAATTGAGAGGGAGCGGAGGTGAAGATGGTTCGCTCCAAGTTGCAAGGAGGCGGAGAGCTCGCCGAGCTTATAGCCTGCAAGGGTAAAGTTCTTCCCGGTGACTGTTCCATTGAAGGCGAGGCTTCCAGCGCCAGTTGCTCCTTTTGAGAAGAGGCCAAAAAATTGATAGCCCCCTCCGATTCCAGCTTGGGCGAGCAGCGTTTTCATCTCTTCTGGCATGAGCTCCACGGCATCTGTGTTCAGCAGCTCAAGACTCCCTTTAAAGGAGGGAATAAGCCCTTGCGCCGCCTCGGAGTAGCGCTGCAAGTGCGCTCTTAAGCCAAAGAGAGTGCCATTGATGGCCGCAATCACAGGGGCGCCGCTCGCCCCTTTTCCGAGAGTAATACAAAGAGGTTCACTCGGCGTGCCCCCGCTCGAGCCCGGAGGGCGGTCATTGATAAAGAGATGGCTCTCATTTGACCTCCCGGGGCCTTGGTTCAAAGAGAGCCAAAGCGGATGATTTTTATAATGGCACTCCGCTACTACGTTGACCCCCGATGAAGAGGTTACAAAATGGGCACCCTTTAAGGAGAGCTGATCCA